>CAYHCR010000101.1:6023-8414 GCA_964354895.1 uncultured Myxococcales bacterium
GAAGCGTCCGGAGGAGGACGACGACCGTACGCCGCCGCCCGACGACAACGCGCCGCCGAAGGCCGTCGCGCCGCCGCCTGCGCCCAAGCCCGTCGCGCCACCGCCCCCTGCTGCGTCTTCGACCGCGCCGCGGATCGGCGGGACCGGTCGCGCGACCACGAGCCCCGGCGTCGCGATCGGCGGCACCGGCCGTCCCGCCGCAGGCATCGCCGGCGCCCGACCCGCGGCTGCCACACCTGCGGCCCCGACCACGCCCCGGCCGGCCACGCCCCCGGCGCGCGTGCAGGCCTTCTCCCCGCCCTCGAGCCCACACAGCAACATCGAGCTCGCGCCGGATCTGGAAGAGGAGGCGGCGCGCTCGCTGCCGCACGATCAGACGATGAAGAAGGGCGCGATCCTGCGCGGTCGCGCGCCGATGCCGCCGCCGCCCGCCTCCGACGAAGAGGATGAACCTGCCGACGACTCGGCGAACGCGACGGTGATGCTGCCGCCGCTGAAGCTGCGGTAGGCGGGGCCGGAGGAGACGGGCTCGCTCCTCACCGCCGTCACCAGTTCTGCAGGATCCGCTCGCGGGGCAGGCCCGCGCGCTGGAGCTGCTCGGTCAGCGCCGCCATCATCGGCGCGGGTCCACACAGCAGCGCGGCGGCGTTCGTCTCCGGCACACGGTCCCGGGCCCACACGGCGTCGGGGGCCTCGGTGCCGGCGCGCACGGTGACGCCCGGGAGCGCGGCGAGCTCGTCGGCGAAGACGACGCCCTCGGCCGTGCGGGCCGCGTAATAGAGCGTCACACGGCCGAACTCGGCGCGTCGTGCGGCGATCGCGTGCAGCACGGCGCGCAGCGGCGCGATGCCGGTGCCGCCGCCGAAGAGCAGCACGTCGCGCCCGAGGAGCGGCGCGAGCGGGAAGCCGGGGCCGTGCAACGGGGAGGCCTCGAGGGGTTCGCCGACCTGCGCGGCGGCCAGCGCGCCGGCGACGCCGTCGGTGGGGCGGATCAGCAGGAGCAGCTCTGCGGCGTCGGGCGGGCTCGCGACGGCGAACCAGGAGGCCCGCTGCGTGCCTGCGGGGCGCAGCTGCAGCGCTTGCCCCGGGGCGACGTAGCTCTCGTGCAGCGCTGCGGGCCCCGCGAGCGAGAGCGTCACGAGCCCTTCGGGGTGCGTTCGCCGGGCCGTCACGCGGACGGGGTGGAAGATCGACTCCATGCGGGGAGGCTACCGCGGGCCTGCCGTTCGACGCCGCCCTGGCGAGGTGCGCAGGCCCGACCGAACTGCTAGTTGCCGACGCGATGACCCGTCGAGAAGAGGCCGCGTTGGCGCAGGACGAGGTGCTCCAGGTCCTCGGGCGCCAGCTCGGGCCCGCGGTGCTGGAGAGCCGGCTGGCGGACGCGAGGCGGCGGGAGCAGGTCGTCTTCGCGGTCGAGGCGGCGATGGCTGGGGGCGAGCGCCGCGCGCGCGCCTGCGCCCTCGTCGCGCCGGAGGTGCCGCCCTCGACGATCGACGCGTGGCGCCGGCGCCGGGCCGCGGAGGGGCTGCTGGGGCTGGTCGACCGGCGGTTCATCCGGACGACGCGTGGTGGCGAGGACGCGGCGACGAAGCCTGCGCAGCGCGGGCCGCAGGAGAACGGCGCGCACTCGTTCCTGCGCTGGGTCGGCTCCAAGCGCCGGTTGACGGCGGAGCTCCTGCAGCGGATGCCGCCGCGCTTCGGCACCTACTTCGAGCCGATGATCGGCTCCGGCGCGCTCTTCCTCGCGCTGCGTCCGCCGCGGGCGGTGCTCGGCGATCTCAACCCCGAGCTCGTCCACGCGTGGTCGATCGTGCAGCAGCAGCCTGCAGCGCTGCTCGAGGCGATCGGCCGACACCCGAACACCTCGGCGCGTTTCCACGAGGTCCGGGCGCAGCGGCCCGAGGCGCTGCCCGAGGTGGAGCGCGCGGCGCGCTTCGTCTACCTGAACCAGGCCTGCTTCAACGGGCTCTATCGCGTGAACCGCCACGGCCACTTCAACGTGCCGTACGGCCGCCGCCCGAAGGAGGTCCTGCGGGATGATCTCGCCGTCGGGCGCGCGCACGCAGCGTTGCAGGGCGCGACCCTGCGCCTGGGCTCGTACGAAGAGGTCTGCAGAGAGGCCCGTCGCGGAGATCTGGTCTACCTGGACCCGCCGTACCTGACCGCCGGCGCGAGCCGACGGATCCGGTATGACGCCTCGGCCTTCGGCGAGGCAGAGCACGAGGCGCTCGCGGCGTTCGCGCACGAGCTCGATCGGCGGGGCTGCTTCGTCCTGATGAGCCAGGGAGAGGCCCCGCTCATCCACCGCCTCTACAGCGACTTTCACCTCGAAGAGCTCGTCGTCCATCGCTCCGTCGGCGGCACGGGCCTGCGTCGCGGCGGCGCCACCGA
>CAYHCR010000102.1:0-8409 GCA_964354895.1 uncultured Myxococcales bacterium
GCGGGAGCCTGCTGGGACCGGCTCGAATCCTCAAGTCGCCGGTCCCCGAGCCCGCGCGGGGCGTCGTGCAGGAGTGCCGTATCCCTGCGGAGTCGGTATTCGGCAGGGATACGAATTGGCGCCCTGTTCCGGGGGGATGGGTTGTTCCGGCAGCCTCGAAGCGTTGTGATCGCAAGCACCGGGGAGGCGCTGCTCCGGCCGTCCCCCGAAGGAGCACCGATGTCGCTGCCCGAACCGGTCGAAGCGTTCCTCCGCGACGAACGCCCCCGCCCGCTGACGCGTTCGATGGGCGCCTTCCTCGTGCTCTGCCTGCCAGCGCAGGTCGCGATCTCCGACACGCTCCGGCCGACGGTCCGCGAGGAGCGACGCGCGGGCCGGTGGTGCTGGTACGTCTGCGACAACCCGTACGGCCACTGATCGCCGCCGCGGTCGCGCAGATCCCCCGGGAGCCCGGGCGCGGGTCGTGCGAACAACGGAGCGGGGAGCCGTTCACGCGCCTCGAGCGGCCCAGCGACCGAAGGAACAAGGGCGAGACGTTTGGCTTCGGGCCCGACGAGGAGGACGGGGCCGGCCAGCCGACCTCCGAAGGGGCCGCGCACCTGCCGCGCTACGGGCTGCTCGCTGCGATCGTCAGTTGCGAACCTGCCCGTTTCCGTGGCTTGAATGTCCCCGCGGTGACGGTCGGAGCCTGACGGGAGCGGCGATGGGAGAGACAGCGGTGGAGCCAGCGTCCGGGCCAGGCGATTCAGCCGGCGGCGATCCGGGCGCGCTTCCGACTCCCCCGGCCGCTTCCGACCCTGCGAGGGTCGCCGCGACCGGTCCGGCCACGGCTACCGACCTCACGCCAGCACGATCGCTGTTCGCCAGCCGCGTGGGCATGCTGCTCGTCGGCGGGCTGCTCCTCATGAAGCTCGGCGTGACCACGCACAACGCCGTCACCTTCGACGGCTGGGTCTACGACCAGAGCCACCACGCGTGGCGCGCGCGGAGCGGCGGCCTCGAGGTCGACAGGCTCGCGTACAACCCGCCGCTCTACTATCTGCCGGCGCTGCTCCGGACGGCAGCCTGGGAGAGGGAGAGCCCCGGCACGCGACCGCCGGACAAGGTCCTGCTCCGGTTCCTCCGATACACGAACGTCGCTTGGCTCTCGCTCTTCTACGCGTGCTGGATCTTCGGGATCTTCCCGCGCCTGCTCCAAGCCCGCGCGGCGGTCGTGGCCTCCGTGCTGCTGCTCGCCGTGCCGGGCTTCCAGCGGCTCGCGGCGATGGTCCACCCGGACCTCGCCCTCGCGGCGCTCTCCTCCGCGACGTTCTGGGCATACCTGCTGCTGCGGGAGCGGGGCTTCACCGTGCGTGGCGGCCTCCTGCTCGGAGGGCTGATCGGCCTCACCGGAATGACCCGCCCGTTCGCCGCGGTCCCGGTGCTGGTCTTCTGGGCGGCAGGCGCACTGGTGGCGCTCCGGCACGCTCCGCGGCTGCGCACGGGGCTCGCCCGGGTGGCGCTGCTGACCGCGGTGGCGGCGCCGCTGGCCGGGGGTTGGTACGGCTACCGCCTGGCTGCGACCGGCGCGCTCGGAGACTCGTACCCGAAGGGCTACCTCGACAAGTACGAGGCGCTTCGGCCCAAGTTCCGCTTCGCGCCCTACTTCCTCTCGTTCCACCATGACGCCCTGCAGAAGGTCCCGAACCGGCGGATCAAGGCCCTCGACCGGAAGGCCCGCCCCGGGCGGAACCGCTATGCGAACAGCTTCTTCACGACGCTCTACTCGGACAGTTGGGGCGACCACTGGCTCACGTTCTCGGGAAAGCCCGGCAAGGAGGGCAAGAAGGAAGAGAAACGACTCGTGCTGTGAGTCGCGTTGCCCCTCGCTCCGCTCCTCGTCCTCGGCTTCCCCTGGGTGCTCCGCGGCCTCAGGCGGCGAGCCCGGGCCGGCCTCGCCGCCGTCGAGCCGCAGCTCGCGGTGCTGGCGACGCTCGTGCTGGGGAGCGCCTTCTACCTCTGGTGGCAGACCGGCACGGCGCTGCTTCCCGACAAGCAGTCGACGATCAAATTCATCTACGTGGCGTACCTCGTTCCCTTCGGGCTGGCTGCCTTCCTTGACCTCCAGCTCGGGTGGAAGTTGCAGGCGGCCTGGCTCGCGTACGGGCTCGTGCTCTTCACCGCGGCGCTGCCGATCGCGCTCTTCGCCCCGCTCTGACCCGCGCGGCGCGGCGGACTACTCGGCCGGATCGAGCTCTTCGAACGGTGCGCCGCCGTCCCAGGTCGACGGGCTCGAGGGCACGGTCTCGGGCGCCGACCGCTGCCGGGCGACCGCGCGCAGCCAGAGCTGCGTCGAGTCCTTGCGGGTCGCCACGAGCGTGAAGCCCTGCAGCTCGGCGGCGCGGATCCGCTGGCCGGCGCACTTCGGCTCGAGCACGACCCCGTCCGCCTCGGCGATCGCCGCGCGCTCGGCGGCCGTGTCCGCGGCGATCGGCGTCCGGGGCGGGACCTTCCGCTTGTCGCCGGAGATGACGTGGAGCGCGGGCAGGTCGTAGAGACCGCGCGAGAAGGTCCGCCCGCAGCCGAACCAGGCGATCGTCCGATCCGCGCGGGGCTCGGCCAGCTGCTCCGGCACCGCGAAGCTCGTGAAGCCGCCCGCAGAAATGCCCGGTCGGCCGTGCCGATGCAGCCAGCCGAAGAAGCGCAGGTCGCCCGCGAGGCTGTCGAGCCCCCGGCTCGCGCTGCCCTTCGCCAGCACGTGCGTCACGCCGAGCGACCGCAGCAGCGCCTGGACCTCGGCGTCGCCCGAGGCGCGGCCCCAGCTGATCCGCCCCTGAAAGCCCGGCATGTCCGTGACGACCTCGCGCCCGAGGCCCAGGCGCGGGTTCTGCTCGTGCAGCAGCACGCGCGCGTCCCCGGGGAGCCTCGTCGCGAAGCCCTGCAGCGCGCTCACCGCGTCCCGCTCCGCCTCGCGGCCGTCGAAGCCCGTCGAGAAGAGCTTGAACGCCGCGCGGATGGGACTGTCGCCGAGCATCGCGTGGGTCGGCAGGGCGATGGCGTCGAGGCCCCACGCGACCTGCGCGAGCACGAGCGCGACCACTCCGGCGCGCGCGAGGCGCCCTTCGCGCCAGAGCAGCACCAGCCCGCCCGCGACGACGGCGGCCATCCACGGGACGAGCGCCTGCAGGTACCGCTCGACGTGCGAGATCCAGTACCAGGCGAAGACGCCGGCCTGTGCCATCGCCCAGAGCGCCCAGAGCCGACGGGTGCGGCGCAGCAGCGGCAGCCAGAGCAGCGACAGCGTGAAGAGCGAGCCGAAGACGGGCCGCTCGCCATGGAACTGTTTGCGGGCGTGCGCGCGGAACGAGAACGTGAAGCCCGCGGCCGCCGTCTCCGCGAGCTGTTGCGGCAGCGTGCCCTCGGGCCGCCAGACGAGCCGCTTCCAGTTGAGCTTCTGGTACGCCGCCGCGTCCTCGTTCCACGGCGCGAGGGTCAGCCGCTTGTGCAGCGCCGGGTAGAGAGGATCGCCATACCAGGCCCAGTTCTTCGCCCAGTGCGGCGCGCTCACGAGCAGGCCGATCGCGACCGCGACGGCGACGCCCCGGCTGGGTCCGCGCACCGAGCGTGTGCGCGCGACGAGCCAGACGAAGCGCGCGGCGATCGCGGCGAGCGGCCCGACGACGAGCGAGGCGGTCTGGTACTTCGTGAGGACCGCGGCCGCGCAGAAGACGGCGAGCAGCGCCATGGAGGGGACGTCGAGGGACCGGAACGCGCGGCGGAGGACGAGCGCGATCGGGACGGCCCAGAACGCGGCGACGTGGTCCGAGCCGACGACGAGCGCGGCGTCATAGGTGAAGATCGCCGGGAAGAGGAAGAGCGCGACCCACGCGGCGGTCTGACGCCGACCCGGCACGAGCCAGCGCACGAGCAGCGGGATCGACGCGAGCGTCACGAGGAAGATCAGCACCTCCTGGTGCGCGGCGGTCTCGACGATGTCGAACAGCTTCGCGCCCGGGAGCTGGAAGGCCCACGAGAAGAGGACCGCCGTCATCGGCGGCAGCGTCGCGACGTACGCGCCCTCCCCCGTGCGCGCGATCCCGCCGACCGCAGCGAACTGCTCGCCGAGGCCGAGGTGGTACCAGATCGTATCGAAGCTCGCGTTCTTCGGGTTCAGGGTCGCGAGCCACAGCAGCCCGATCGCCGCGAAGCCGGCGAGCAGCAGCGCGCGCTCGAGGTTCGAGCGAGCCGCAGCGCGCGGCGGTCGTCCCGCGCCCATTCCTCGGGCGACGCGGCGCAGATCGCGGACCAGCGGCCGCGCGCCCAGCGCGATCAGCGCGGTCGGCAGGAGCACCGCGGAGAGCGGGTGGAACAGGCCCGCGAGGCCGACGCCGAACCAGGCCAGAAAAAAGAGGACGAGGCCGACGCCGAAGCCGACCACGAGGCGCTCGGAGAGCGAGACGGCCGGCCAGAGCCGTCGGACGACCGCGTAGCCTGACGAGAGCGCAGCTAGGCCGAAGAGCGAGGCCCACGCCCCCGCGCGCAGGTAACGAAGCAGCAGCCAGCCGCCGATCGGCTCGTGCCGGTGCACGACCCAGAGGAAGAGCGCCGTCGCCGCGACGAGCCCCACCACGAGGCCCACGCTGCGCAGGCGCTCGACCTTCGTCGCGCCCGGGCTCACGCCCGCTCGTACTCCGCGACCCAGTAGATCGCGAGCGGCCCTGGCGCGGGAACCGTGCCGAGGTGGCGACGATGCCAGCCGGCCGCGCGGATCTCCTCGTCGATCTCGGCGGCGCCGTGGTGATGGTAGTGCCCCGAGAAGCCGGCGAGGCGACGGCCGAGCCGGTAGAGCCCGCTCTCGGTCGGCAGCGAGACGAGCAGGCGGCCGCCGGGCGCGAGCCAGCGTGCGAAGCTCTGCAGCGTCGGACCGAGCGGCTCGATGTGCTCGAGCACCTCTGCGGCCACGATCACTTCGACGCTCCCGGCCCCGATCTTCGCCTCGGCGTCGGCCGCGGACACGAGCGTCACGCCCGCGAGGGCGCGCTCCTGCACGAGCAGCTCCGCAGCAGCGAGCGCGAGATCGACGCCGGTCACCTTTGCGCCCGCGTCGAGGGCGGTCTGGAAGAGCACGCCCGTGCCGCAGCCGAAGTCGAGCACCTGCGCGCCCGGTCTCGCGCGCAGCAGCCGTTGCAGCCGCGCCGCGACGACCTCGACGCGCCGCCACGCCATCCAGCGCAGCGCTGGGTTCCGGTGCAGGTAGCTCGGGATCGCCATCTCGTCACGATCGTCCCGGGCGAGGCGCTCCCCCATCCGCCGCAGCAGCTCCTCCGGCAGGCGCTTCACGGCAGCTCCTCGGTCCGCTCGAGGTGCTTGCGCAGCAGGTAGAGCTGCTTCTCCTGCAGCCTGCGGGTCCGAGCGATCATCACGGCGACCTGCCCGAGGACGAAGATCAGGAGCGCGAGTCCGGCGAGGAACGCGCTCGTGAAGCCGGCCCAGATGTGAGGCGAGAACTGCCCGGCCGTGAGGCGGTGCCAGAGGAAGAAGCCGCCGACGCCGCTCGACGCGACCACCAGCAACGCGGCGACGGAGTGGAAGAGCAGCTCGGGCGAATAGTCGCGCACGCAGCCCCAGATGATGCCGAAGGCGCGCCAGCCGTAGCGGAAGAGGTTGCTGGCGACGCGGGACTTGCCGTGCTCGCGGACGCCGCGCACCTCGAGCGGAACTTCCGCAATCCGAAGCCCCGCCTGGCCGAGCAACAGGAACATCTCCTGCGTGTAGGTGAAGGAGCCGGAGAGCACGAGCCGCAGCAACGTCTCGCGCGAGTAGGCGCGAAAGCCGCACGAGACGTCGTGGTAGCGCTCGCCGTTGATCACCGAGACGATCGCCGACATGCCCCAGTTGCCGAGCCGCTTCACGCGCGGCATCACCGGCACGAGCTTCGGGTCCTTGAAGCGCGAGGCCGAGGCGAAGTCGGCCTTCCCCTCGAGCAGCGGCGCGAGCACCGTCGGGATGTCCTCGGGGCGGAACTGGCCGTCCGAGTCGATGTTCACCGCGTAGTCGACGCGCCGGCGGACCGCCTCGTCGAGCCCGCTCTGCATCGCCGCGCCGACGCCCCGGTTCTTGCCGTGCGAGACGACGTGCGCGCCGCACTCCCTCGAGATCCGCACCGTGCCGTCGGTGGAGCCGTCATCCACGACGAGGACCTCGACGGAGCCGATGCCGGGGATTACGCGCGGGATGCGCTCGATCACGGCCCTGAGCGAGGCCTCCTCATTGAGCGCCGGAAGGATGACGAGCAGGCGCGGGCGGGCGGCGTCGGTCACTTCGTCCTCGAAGGAAGCGGTGCTGGAAAAGGCGGCGAGCGTAGCACGGGCGCGCTCAGGGTCGCGGCGCCGGCGGCGCCCGGATCAGCGTCGACGCAGCGATGCAGGCGAGCTCGATCACCGTGCTGAAGACGCGGCCCGCGACGGCGAGCGCGAGCGCCTGCGCCTCACCGAACACGGGCGCGAGTCCGAGCACCAGCAGCCCTTCCCTGACGCCGACGCCGCCGGGCGCGATGCCACTGACGAACGCGACGACGTACGCGGCGACGTACCAGAAGGCGAGCTGCGGGAGCTGCGTCCAGTCGAGCGGCACGAACCAGCGGCAGAAGAAGAACCACGAGCCGCCGAAGCCGAGCCAGACCACCGCGTAGACGAGCGTGACGCGGAGCTGTCCGGCGAACGGGAGGCGCAGCTCCGAGAGGGCGCCGACGCGCCGGTGGATCGCGGGGACCCGATCGAGCGCCGCGAGCAGCCGCGGGAAGATCAGCAGGCCGATGACCGTGGCGCCGAGCCCCGCGAGCAGCCACGGCAGCGCCGCGCCACCGGCCGCCCCCCGCGAGAGCGCCAGCGCAGGCGCCACGATCGCGGCGGCGCCGGCCATCAGGAGGATCGTCTCCCAGCCGAGCAGCAGGAGTTGGTGTTTGGTCGAGATCCCCGCGAGGTGGCCGAGCCTCACGCGCTCGACGGCGAGCATCACCTTCCCGGGCACGTAGCGGTACAGGTAGGCCTGCAGCCAGATGCGCGCGTAGAAGAGCCGGTGCTCGGCACGGTAGAGCCCGGTCTCGCGCAGCAGCGCGGCGTAGGCGACCGGCAGCCCCGCGTAGGCGAGGACGAGCAGCCCCACCGCGAGCGCTCCATCCACCGGACCCGGATCCGGCCGCAGCGCGCGGATCGTCGGCCACTGCTGCACGATCTTCCAGCCGAGGAAGCCGACGATGCCGAGCGCGAGCGCGAGGCGCATCGCCGCCCCGACGCCGAACCGCGGACGGGGCAGCTCTGCTGGTGTCGGCGACGTCATGGCGGGCGCGGCGGGACCGGCTTGCTCGCGTCGCGCTGCCAGAGCGAGACCGTCTTACGTGCCTCGAGGCGCCGGTACGACCCGCTCTGCTCGATCAGCTCGAGGAAGCGACGCGCCTTGGGCTCCATGTTTGCGGTATCGACGAGCAGGTAGTCGGCGCCGCGGCCGTTCGGGAAGCCGTGCGTCTCGTCGCGGTTGGAGGCGTGGGGCCCCAGGTGATCGGTCGCCGAGACGCTCGCGTCCGTCGGCAGCTTGCCGAGCAGCGAGTCGACGAAGGCCCAGCGCTCCTGCTGCTCCTGGTCGAGGCGCCAGACGAAGGGCTGGCCGCCCGGCTTGAAGGCGACGTTCGGCGCGACGGCGCCGAAGCGCATCCCGACGAGCACCGACGCGACCGCCATGCCCGCGGCGAGCCCCGTGCGCGCGCGCGCGACGTCGAGGCCTCCGCTCCTGCAGAGCTGCTCGAAGGTCGGTTCGGCGAGCGAGAGCACCGTCGCCGCGAAGGCGAGCGGGAAGAGCACGACCGGGTACTGGTAGTGCAGCGAGAAGACCGCGCCCTTGGAGGCGAGGAAGAGGAAGGCGATCCCGTAGAGCAGCAGGATCCACGCCCTTCGCGCGAGGAGCAGCGGCACGAAGAGCAGCGGCACGAAGAGCTTGCCGAAGAAGAGCAGCTTCTCCTCGGAGAGGACGTGCGCGAGCGTGAAGGACGGGTTCGCGAGCATCGACAGGACGAGCCCCCGCACACCTTCCCGCGGGTTCGGGATCAGCGCCTCGTAGTAGTAGGCGTAGCCGTAGCTCTGCTTCGAGTCGGGCATCAGCAGCGACGCGTCCGGCATGATCGCGAGCTTGACGAAGGCGAGGTACGCGATCGACGCGACGAGCGTGATCCCCGCCGCCCACCGGCTGCGCCCCGTCACCGCCGCCCAGAGCGCGATCGTCGCGCAGAGCAGCGAGACGTCCTCGCGACAGAGCAGCAGCGCGGCCACTGTGACGCCGTAGACGATCCACCGCCGACCGTCGAGCGCCCAGACTGCGAGCGGCAACAGCGGCGTGACCAGCGCGAGCGAGTGGAAGTCGTACATCGCCGCGCCGTGG
>CAYHCR010000103.1:0-8376 GCA_964354895.1 uncultured Myxococcales bacterium
GTGACCGCCGCGGCCGCGACCGCCGGCCTGACCGTGGTCCGGCTGGTCGACGAGCCGATCGCGGCGGCGCTCGCGTGTGCGGCGGGCCGCGCCGACGGGCAGGTGATCGCCGTGTACGACTTCGGCGCGGGCGCGTTCGCCGTCACGATCGTGCGCCTGCGCGCCGCCGGCCCGCAGGCCCCTGGCCCCGCGAGCCACGGCGCGCCCGTCCACCAGACCGCCTTGTTCCAGAGCGTGCCGACGAGCCCGCGCTTCGGCCGCCACGGCGCGCGCTGCGGCGAGAGGATCGAGAGCAGGAGCATGCCGGCGAAGAGCGCGTCGACGGGCTGGTGCGCCTCGGCGCGGTGCCAGGCGATCGGCGTGAGCCCGGCCGCCGGCAGCAGACGCTTCATGCTCTCGACGGAGACGAAGTGCTGGTGCTGCGGCTGAAACCACGGGATCCAGAGGCGGCCGAAGAGGCGACCGAGCGGCGAGCCGGGATCGGGCACCTCGACGAAGAGCAGGCCGCCGGGCTGGAGCGCGATCGCGGCCGCGGCGAGCTCCTCCTTGGGCTCGCGCGTGTGCTCCAGATAGTGGCTCATGCTGACGACGTCGTAGCGGCCGGCGAGCGAGGGCGCGAGGACGGGGAAGAGGCCCCGCAGACCTTCCTCGACCCAGCCGCGCGCCTTCGCGTGTTCGATCGACTCGGAGAGATCGAGCCCGTGGAAGGTCGTCTCCGGCGAGAGCTCCTTGCCGATGAGCGGCAGGTGGCCGTGGCCGGTCCCGACGTCGAGCCAGGCGGAAGGTCTGCCGTGCTCGAGCACGAAGCGCGTGCGGTTGACGTACGGCGCGCGCGAGTAGGCGAAGACCGTCTCGAGGCCCTCCTCGCCGAGGCCGTCGTAGAAGTCGGAGTAGTACGCGGAGAGCCCCTCGAGCGAGAGGCGGGGGTTCTGGAAGAGGTGACCGCAGCCGGTGCAGCGGTCGATGCCGAAGCGGCCGGGCTTGTGCTGCAGCAGATCGGTCGTGCGCAGGTGTGGCACGAGCGGGGCGCCGCCGCAGAGCGGGCAGTCGGGGCGCGGGGCCTCGTGGAGGCGGGCCCGATCGCCTGCGAAGAGCGCCTCGTAGCGGGGCCTCGCCTCCTCGATCGGATCGGGGCGCGTGCGGTCGCGGCCGTGGCCGAAGAGCAGCGCGAGCGCGCTGGCGAACTCGAGCGGCGAGCGCAGCAGGAGCGCGAGGAAGAGGCCGGTCGGGCGGACGGGCATCCCCATCGTCACGAGCGCGGGCTGCAGGTGAAAGAGCCCGAGCGCGATCCCGCCGGCGAGCGGCGCGACGAGCGGGCCCGCCCACGCGAGCGACAGGAGCGCGAGCTGGAAGAGCAGGACCGGCACGAGCAGATCGCCGAAGAGCGCCTCGAGCACCGTACGGCGCGCGATCGGATCGTCGGGGCGGGGCGGCAGCGAGGGCGCGATCGCGAGGCCGAAGGTGCGGCAGGCGTGGTGCTTCACGCGGACGGCGAGCTGGAGGAAGTCCTGCGGCCCCGGCTGGAGGGCGGCGTCGATCCCGGCGCGCGCGAGGACGTCGCGAGTGACGAGGATCGCGTGGCCGGCCGTGCGGCCGCGGGCGAGCGGATCGGCGCGGAAGCTCGTCGGATCGACGAGCTGCAGCAGCCCGAGGAGCCGGCCGATCGGCAGGCGGCCCGGCACGAGATCGACGGCGTCGAGCCGCTCGCGGCGCGCGAACGCGCTCGCCGCCCGCCTCGTCGCCTCGTCGAGCTGCACGCCGGGCGCATGAACGAAGGCGTGCTCGGGCGAGATGGGCTCGTCGCTCGGCGGCAGCGCCGGCAGCGCGGCGAGGCGCGCCCGCAGCCGCAGCGCGTCGCCCACCCAGAGCAGCATGAGCAGCACCCAGGGGATCTGCCACGCCCAGCTCATGCGCGCTCCTCGCGCCGCCGGGCGCCCAGCCAGCGGGTCACGTCATCCCCTCGAGCAGCTCTGCGGCGAGGGTCACGCCGCCGGCTTCGCGGAAGGAGCGCTGGACCCTTGCTGCGCCCTCGCGCAGCGCCGGCTCCTGCAGCACGCGCCGTGCGGCCTCGCGGACCTCGTCCGCCGTCAGCCGCCCGAAGCGCAGCCGCACGCCGGCGCCCGCGTCGAGCACCTGCTGGGCGATCACCGGCTGGTCGTCGCGGATCGGCGCGACGATCAGCGGCAGGCCGTGCGAGAGCGCCTCGCAGACGGTGTTGTGGCCCGCGTGGCAGAAGACCGCCTGCACGTGCGGCAGCAGGTGGAGCTGCGGCACGCGCGGGCGTACCAGAAAGTCCTGCGGCCATGACGGGAGCGTGCCCTCGGGCGCGACCGCCACGACCTGCAGCGCTTCTCCTGCCAGGGCCTCCGTCACGACCGGCCAGAAGCGCGCCCCGCCCCGATCGGCGTTCACGGTGCCGAGCGAGACGAAGAGGCGCGGGCCGGGCGCGAGCGCCTCGAACGGGAAGGGCGTCGCGTCGGGGCGCTCCGCGATCGACGGGCCCACGAGGCGCGTCTGCGGCGGCAGCGCGGAGGCCGGCCCCGCGAGCGCCTCGGTGGAGAAGGCGAGCACGAGCCGCTCCGAGAGATCCGGCGCCACCGTGGCAGGGAGGCCCGCCTCCGCCTCGAGCCGCGCGAGCTGCCCGTCGACCCACGCCTTCACGAGCGGGAGCCCCGAGAGCGGGTTCGTCAGCCCCGCGCTCGTGGTGCACGAGGTGGCGAAGGGCACGCCCGTCACGCGCGCGGCGAGCGCGCCGCCGACCGCCTGCTGATCGACCACGAGCAGCGTCGGCCGGTGCTCGCGCACGAGCGCTTCGACGGCCGGCCGCATGGCCCGGGCGAGCGGCACCAGCAGCTCCTCCCAGAGGAACTGCAGCGAGGCGAGCCCGCGGACCGTGCGGGCCTTCGCGACGACCGCGCCGAAGTAGGCCTCCGGCAGCCGATCGTCGAGCGCGTGCAGGACTGCGCCCGGCGGCAGGAGCGGGCGCACGACGCCCGGGTGGCCGATCCACGCGACCTCATGACCCCGCCGTTCGAGCTCGAGGCCCAGCGAGATCGTCGGGTTCACGTGGCCGGTCAGCGGCGGGACGACGAAGAAGATCCGGCTCAAGGCAGCCAGTCCTGCAGGCGCGCGACCACGCGCTCGGTCGCCTCCCAGAGGATCGAGTGGGTGCAGCCGTCCATCAGCTCGAACGAGAGCGCAGGACAGCTCTGCAGGGTCCGTTCGGCGGCGGCGCGCAGATCGGAGTTCTCGCCGTAGAGCGCGAGCACGGGCACGCCGAGCGCCCGGATCGCCGCGGGCGTCAGCGGCGGCGTGGCGCGCAGATCGGCGACGAGGCTCGTCCCTTCGACGAGCGCGCGGGCGGCGTCGGCGAGGCGGCTGCGCTTGCGGGTCTGGTGACGGCCGAGCCAGGAGGCGAAGGAGGCGGCGATGCGGGCGTCGCGCTCGGGGCCGGTCAGCGAGAGCGTGGCGGCCATCTCCGGGCCGAAGGCGTCCACGCCGAGGTGGCCGTCGACGAGCGCCACGGAGCGTACGGCCGCCGGGTGCCGAAGGGCGAAGGCGAGGGCCAGCAGGCCGCCGAAGCTGTTGCCGACCAGATCGATCGGCCTCGTGACGCCCTGCGCGGCGAGCAGTCCGGCGAGATCCGCGACGTGGCGCTCGAGCGTGTAGCCGGTCGCCGGCCGGCTCGATCGGCCATGGCCGCGAAGATCGTAGAGCAGGACCTCGTGGCGTCGGGAGAGCGCGGTCCCGGCCGTGAAGTACCAGCTCGAGAGGTTGTCCATCACGAGGCCGTGCAGGAAGACGATCGTGCGCGGCCCCTCGCCGAGCCGCTGCACGTGCAGCACGACGTCGTCGACCGGCACGTCAGCCACCGCAGGCCTCCAGCAGCGCGAGGGTCAGCTCTGCGGGGCGTTCGACCGGCAGGAAGTGACCGCCCGGCAGCGTGACGAGCGACGCGTGCGGCCAGAGGCGCGCGAGCCGCTCGCCGACGGGGCGCAGCGAAGACTGCTCGCCGAAGACGAGCGTCGTCGGGACGCGCAGCGCCGCGAGCGCCTCGTCGGCCACGTCGGGCTCGGCCTGCAGATCGGCCGGCAGGCTCGTGGCGGCGAGGCCGTGGAGCTGCGCGAGGAAGCGTTGCGCCCGTCGCCCGCCCCCGACCAGCGCGGTCTGCAGCGGCGCGGGCAGCCCCGCGAGCGGATCGCCGGAGAGGAACGTCTGCAGCTCGCCGAGGCGGGACGGCGGCAGCGGCGGCTCGATCAGCACGAGGCGCGCGACCTGCCCGGGCTCGCGCAGCGCGTACCGCAGCGCGACGAGCGCCCCGTAGCTGTGGCCGATGAGCGTGACCGGGCCGGGAGACGGTCCGTCCGCGACGATCGCGGCGAGATCGTCCGCGAGCGTGCCGAGGTCGTAGCCGGTCGCCGGGCGGGAGGAGAGGCCGTGGCCGCGCAGGTCGAACAGCGTGACGCGGTGGCCTGCGGCGAGCGCGGGCGCCGCGGTGAAGAACCAGGTCGCGAGGCTCCCGACGACGAGGCCATGCAGCAGCACGAGCGGCGGCCCGGACGTGCCGAGCCGCTGCACGTGCAGGCTCACGCCGGGTCGTTCGAGGCGAGGCATGTCGCGATGAACTCCACGACCTGGCCGACGGTCAGGCCGAGGATCTGCTCGAGCCGCATGCCGGCGAGCCAGCCGGCGAAGTCGACGCCGCGGCCGTACCGGGCCGTGAGCTTCTCCGCGAGGGCGACGAACTCGATGCTCTCGAGCTCGAGGTCCTCGCCGAAGCGCGTCGTCATCACGATCTCGGCGTCGTCGGCCCAGGCCTCGCCGATGACCTCGCGGACGAGGATCGCGAGCTCGCCGAGGATCTGCGCCTTCCGTGCGTCCACGCTCATGCCACCGTCCAGGCGACCACGAGCGCCCCCTCGCGCCGCGTCGTCACGCGCCAGCTGCCGAAGAGCAGCTCGTCGCCGCTCCGATCCGTCGCCCGCAGGGTCGCCCCCGGCGCCGCCGCGAGCAACGCCTCGCGCGCCGCAGAGAGCCGCAGCAGCCCCTCCGGACGGGGCTCATCCTGCACGAGCGCCAGCTCGGCCGCGCAGAAGAGTCGCTCGGCCTCGGCGAGCCGCTCGGGGGAGGGCTTCGCGATCGCGACGCCCGGCTCGCCCGCGAAGGCCGCGAGCGCGAGCGTCAGCTCCTCGAGCGTTGCGGTCGCGAGCTGCAGCGGGCGGCCACCCGGCCCGATCGCGTGGCGCAGCCGCGGCTCGTCGTGGAGCGCGATCTCGACCGGAAACAGCGGCCTCGCCTCGTCACAGCCGAGCAGCCCGCGCGCCGCGTCGCGGGCCGCGATCCGCTCGCCGAGCCACGCCCGCTGCCGCCGCGGCGCCTGCCGCTCCAGCGCCTGCCGCTCCGTCTCGATCAGGAACCGACGCGCGAGCTGGTCGCGCGTCGGCGCGCCCCGGTAGACGTCGCGCAGCAGCACGACGCCCGGCGCGAGCGGCTCCGCCAGCAGATTCCGCTCGGGGAAGAGCATGACCGGCCAGAGGCGGTCGTCCGTCTCGAAGCGGCGATCCTCCCAGCCGCGGATCCGGCAGAAGGGGCCGGCCGCCGTCGAGAGCTCCAGATCGGCGACGACCTCGCGCGCCTCCAGCTTGCGAAGGTGTACGACGCAGGTGACGGGCGTGCCGGGCGCGGGGTGCGGCGCGAAGAGCTCCACCTCGCCGAGGCGCACCGGCATCGCCATCCGATCGCGATCGACGCGCAGCATGACCAGCAGGCCGAAGAGCTGCCCGGCGTTGTCGAGCAGCGCGCCCTGCGCGGGACCGGCCACGAGCGTGCCGCGGATCGCGCGCTCGTTCACCTCGTCGATCGAGCGGACCGCCTGGAAGGCGGGGCCGTGGAACATCCAGCGATCGCGGTAGAGCGCGTCGGCCTGCACGGGGGAGGGCGCGCCGTCCGGCAGCGCCAACGCCGCGAAGGGTGCCGCGGCGGGGAACGCGTCGGCGAGCAGGATCGTGCCCTCCGCGTAGCCGTCGATCACGACCGCCACTCGATCGGGCGCGACCACGCGGGCGCGGAGCGTCACCTGCAGAGGTGTCCCGACGGCGAGCCAGGTCTTCGCCCGCAGGTCGGAGAGGCCGATCGCGACGCGCCCGGGGCAGAGCTCGCGCGCGGCCTGCAGCATCCACTCCAGCAGCGTCGTCATCGGCACGACGGGGTGGCGATCCGCGACGTTCGGCCAGGCCGCCGGCTGCCGGAAGAACGTGTGATCGAGCAGCTCCGGGTGGCGCTCCACGGAGAGCTCGCGCACCGTCACCGCCTCCGTGCGCGGCGGCGGCGCGACGGGGCCGCGCGCGAAGGCCAACGCCACCTCCTGCTGCGCGGCCTGCACCGCCTGCAGCCCGCGCTGCAGCTCGTCGACGACCCGGCGGCCCGTCTTCTCGGGGAGCAGCGCGGGGCCGACCGAGAGCGGCGTCTTCGCGACGGCGAGCGGGACGCCGAGCTGCAGCGGCTGGGGCCGGCTGCGGGGCGTCGCGCCCGCCCGCTCGAGCGCCTCGAACGCCACCTCGGCGCCCTCGACCCAGAGCGCCGCGGCGAGCCGGCGAAGCTGCGCGAGGCCCGCTCGCTGGGGCACGTTTGCGCTCCACGCGAGGTGCGGCCGGCCGCGCAGCGTGTCCTCCACGAAGCCCACCAGCGAGCCGGTGCCGACCTGCACGAAGACGCGCGCGCCCTCCTGCCAGAGCCGCTCGACGAGCCCTCGGAAGCGCACCGGCTCCACCAGATGGCGCAGCGCGAGCGCGCGGATCTCCTCGGGCGCGTCGGGGTAGGGCGCGAGGGTCGTGGCGCTCCAGAGCGGGCGCGCGGCGGGCTGCAGCGGGAGCGAAGCGAAGTTCTGCCGGTGTGGCTCGAGGTAGGGCGCGAAGAGCGCGGAGTGGAAGCCCGACTGGAACGGGAGCTTCTGGCAGAGCACGCCGCGCGCGCGCAGGCGGCCGAGCGCCGCGTCGACGCTCGCCTCGCGGCCGCAGAGCAGCACCTGGTGCGGACAGTTGTCGTGAGAGAGCTGGAGCTCCGGCAGGCCCTCGAGCGCGGCCTCGGCGATCGGGGCGCTGCAGCCCGCCGCGGCGAAGACGACGCCGGGGACCTGCAGGCTTCCGGGGCGGATCCGCTCGATGAAGCCGTCGACGGCCGCGGCGGGCAGCATGCCGGTCGCGATCATGCCGCTCCACTCGCCGATGCTGTGGCCCGCCACGAACGTGGGCTGCAGGCCCAGCCGACGGAGCGCCTCGTGGACGAGCCGGTTCACGCCGACGATCGCGACGCCGAGCGCCTCGAGGCCGGCGCCCGCGGGGGCCCTCGGCGGGAGCGGGAGGCCGAAGTGGCGCGCGACGTCCTCGACGTGGGGCTCGAAGGAGGCGTCCACGCCGGGGAAGAGGAAGGCGAGCGTGCCGCCGTCGGTCAGCAGGCCGCGCGGCGAGAACCAGATCCCCTCGCGGCCGGTCCATGGGCGGCCCTTCTCGAGCACCACGCGGGCGCGGGCGCGTCGCTCCGGCGTCGGGTCGAGCAGCGCCAGCCGGCACGGACCGTCGCCGCCCTCTTCGCCTGCCGCGAGCTTCGCGAGCAGTTGCGCAGGAGACGCGGCCGCCAGCCGCAGGAGCACCTCTGTCGGCGCCTCCTCGGCAGCCGAGGGCCGGGCCGGCCGCGTGGTCGTCGCGCTGCGGTGGGCCTCGAGCACGACGTGCGCGTTGATGCCGCCGAACCCGAAGGCGTTGACGACCGCGCGGCGTGGCCCCTCGAGGGCGGGAAACTCCTGCAGGCGATCGGCCAGCGCGTAGCGCGTGGCGGCGATCCCCCCGTGCGGCCGCTCGGCGTGCAGCGTCGGAGGCACGAGCCCGTGGTGCAGCGCGAGCGCGGCCTTGATGAGCCCCGCGACGCCCGCGGCCGGCATCGCGTGGCCGATGTTCGACTTCACGGAGCCGAGCAGCCCGCGCGGCTCGCCCTCGCGCGGCGGGCCGAAGAAGCGGCGCACCGTCTCGAGCTCCGCGGCGTCGCCCGTCGGCGTGCCCGTGCCGTGCGCCTCGAGCAGGCCGACGGTCGTGGGCGAGAGCCCCGCCTCGTGCCACGCGCGCTCGAGC
This sequence comes from uncultured Myxococcales bacterium, assembly GCA_964354895.1. Taxonomy (GTDB): domain Bacteria; phylum Myxococcota; class Myxococcia; order Myxococcales; family Vulgatibacteraceae; genus CAYHCR01. The sequence goes on from CAYHCR010000103.1 coordinate 8,124, forward strand.
GCGAGGAGCTGGCCTTCGACCCGCGGCGTCATCAGCGACGCCTCGCGCCCGTCGCTCGCGACGCCGACGCCGCGCACGACCGCCCAGATCCGATCGCCGTCGCGCTCGGCGTCGGCGAGCCGCTTGAGCACCACGACGCCGACGCCTTCGCCGACGAGCAGGCCGTCCGCCTCCGCGTGGAAGGGGCGGATCCGCTCGCTGCGCGAGAGCGCGCCGAGCTGGCAGAAGACGGCGTAGAACGCCTCGTCGTGGC
>CAYHCR010000104.1:0-8373 GCA_964354895.1 uncultured Myxococcales bacterium
GTCGAGAACCCCGAGCGGCTGCTCCTGGAGGTCTGACGTGTACGATCTCGTCGTCATCGGCGCAGGTCCCGGCGGCTACGTCGCGGCGATCCGCGCGGCGCAGCTCGGCATGAGCGTCGCCTGTGTGGAGAAGGAGCCGGCGCTCGGCGGCACGTGTCTGCGCGTCGGCTGCATCCCCAGCAAGGCGCTGCTCGAGGGCTCCGAGCGCTTCCACCTCGCGACGCATGGCTTCGGGAAGATGGGCGTGAAGCTCGCGGGGGTCTCGCTCGATCTCGCCGAGCTCATGGCGCACAAGGACGCGGTCGTCGGCGCCAACACGATGGGCGTCGACGGGCTCTTCAAGAAGAACAAGGTGAAGCGGCTCCTCGGCCACGCGCGCATCGCCGCGCCGGGCAAGGTGGTCGTCGGCGACGAGACGATCGAGTGCAGGCGGATCCTCATCGCGACGGGCAGCACCGCCTCGACGATCCCGGGCGTGGTGCTCGACGGCGCGGTCGTCGGCACCTCGACGGAGGCGCTCTCGTATCCGCGCGTGCCGAAGCGGCTGATCGTGATCGGCGCGGGCGTCATCGGGCTCGAGCTCGGCTCGGTCTGGGCCCGCCTCGGCGCCGAGGTGCTCGTGCTCGAGTACCTGCCGCGGATCCTGCCGGGGCTCGACGCCGAGCTGGCGGAGACCGCGAAGGGCCTGCTCAGCCGGCAGGGGCTGGAGTTCCGGCTCGGATGCAAGGTCCAGAGCGCCCGGCAGATCGGCCCGGACGCCGGCGAGGTCGTCTATCTGGACGCAGAGGGCAACCCGCAGCGGCTCGAGGCGGAGCGTGTGCTCGTCGCCGTCGGTCGCCGGCCCTACACCGAGGGCTTGGGCCTCGAGGCGCTCGGCGTCGTGGTCGACAAGCGGGGCGTGCTGCAGGTGAACGCGCGCTTCGAGACGAACGTGCCGGGGATCTTCGCCGTCGGCGACGCGATCCCGGGCCCGATGCTCGCGCACAAGGCCTCCGAGGAGGGCGTCGCGGCGGTCGAGCAGATGGCCGGCAGGCACGGCCACGTGACCTACGAGGCGATCCCCGGCGTCGTCTACACCGAGCCGGAGATCGCGTCGGTCGGGAAGACGGAGGAGGAGCTCAAGGCAGCAAACATTCCGTACAGGCGGGGCTCCTTCCCCTTCAAGTTCAACGGCCGCGCGCGGGCGCTCGGCGCGACCGACGGCTTCGCGAAGGTGCTCGCGCACGCGGAGACGGATCGGCTCCTCGGCGTCCACATCATCGGGCCGCGCGCCGGCGACCTGATCGCCGAGGCGGGGATGCTGATCGACCTGCAGTCCTCCTCGGAGGATCTCGCGCGCGCCTGCCACGCGCACCCGACGCTCTCGGAGGCGCTCAAGGAGGCCGCGCTGGCGGTCGAGAAGCGGGCGATCCACCAGTAGCGCACGCCCCGCGGCGCGTTGCGGCGGGCGCGGATCGGCGGTAGGAAGCGCGCTTTCCGCCCCGCCCCTGCGGGACGACCGAGGAGGTGGCCGATGTTCGGCCTCCGCTGGCCCGAGCTGCTGCTGATCTTCGCCGTCGTCGTGCTGCTCTTCGGGGCGAGCCGTCTGCCTGAGCTCGGCAAGGCGCTCGGCACCACGCTGCGCGGCTTCAAGAAGAGCGTCTCCGAGGACGACACGACCGCCTCGACCGAGACGAAGGCGCCGGACGTCGACGTCGAAAAGAAGGCGTGAGCGGGGCGATCGGCGATCGCGCGGCGGCGTTCTACCGGGCGCTGCAGCTGGAGATCGTCGAGGCGCTCGAGCGGCTCGACGGCGGCGCGCGCTTCCGCGAGGACCGCTGGGAGCGGCCGGGGGGAGGGGGCGGCGTGACGCGGGTGCTCGCGGACGGCGCGCTGCTCGAGAAGGCCGGCGTCAACTTCAGCGACGTGCACGGGACCGTCACCGACGCGCTCGCGGGCCAGCTCCGCGGCGAAGGCGGCGAGTTCCGCGCGACCGGCGTCTCGCTCGTGCTGCATCCGCGAAATCCCTTCGTCCCGATCGTGCACGCGAATTTCCGCTTCCTGACGCGGGGCGGGACGAGCTGGTTCGGCGGCGGCGCGGATCTCACGCCGAGTTATCCGTTTGAAGAGGACGTGCGGCACTTCCACGGCACGCTGAAAGCGGCTTGCGATCGGCATGACCCGCAGCACTTCCCTCGATACAAGGCGTGGTGCGACGACTATTTCACTGTGAAGCACCGCGGGGAGATGCGCGGCGTCGGCGGCATCTTCTTCGACGAGCTGCCCACCACCGAGGCGAACTTCGCCTTCCAGCGCGACGCCGGCGCCGCGCTGCTGCCCGCGTGGCTGCCGGTCGCGCAGCGCCGACGAGACACGCCGTGGGGCGACCGCCAGAAGCAGTGGCAGCTCGTCCGCCGCGGCCGCTACGTCGAGTTCAATCTCGTATGGGATCGCGGCACGACGTTCGGCCTGAAATCCCACGGCCGCATCGAGTCGATCCTGATGTCTCTGCCGCCGCTCGCCGCGTGGGGCTACGACCTGCGGCCCGAGCCCGGCAGCCCCGAGGAGGCGGCGCTCGCGTGGTTTCAGCCGCGCGAGCTGGCGCTGTAGCCGCAGCGCTTTACGGCGGGCAAGGCGTGTCGTTGCCGCCGCCGGGCCAGTCGTTCTCGTTCCAGTTGGCGCCGTGGCTGTGGCACGTGCTGCACGCGGAGCAGAAGTCGTGCCACTCGTACGCGGCCTGGTAGTCGGCGTGGCAGGTGGCGCAGAAGCCGTCCGCTCCGCCGAACCCGACGTCGATCCCCGAGACCGGCACGACGACCTCGCGCTGCACGCCGAAGGTGCTCCACGGCGGCCCGTTCCAGCCGCCGATCCGCCGGTTGCCGTCGTCGACGAAGCTCGTGCCCGTGACCTCGTCCCGCAGCGCATACGGATTGCCGGGCAGGTTCGTCGGCGTCGTCGAGCCGTGCGGGTCATGGCAGGCGGTGCAGTCCATGTCGTGGGCGGGCGCGCCCGAGTAGCCGGGCCAGCCGCGCTTCGAGTCGAGGCCGTGGGCCGAGTATGTCCAGAGATACTCGACGTACCAGGGCCCCGCCCGGTAGCCGCACGAGTCGAGGCCGCGCAGCGGGATCGTCGGACCGGTCACGCCCGCCGGGAAGCCCGGCGCCGCGGGGCCGGCGCCGCCGCTGTGGCAGGCGAGGCAGAATTCGTTGGTCGTGTCCGGCCACGCCGTCAACGGCGCGAAGGGATCGATGAGCACGGTCGTCGCCGACGCCGTGTGTGCGCCGTGGCAGTTGAGGCACTCGAGCTTCGCGCCGCTCCACGCCTGATCGTCGCTCGACAGATCGTGGTGGCTGTTCACGCGGCGCAAGGTGCCCTCTTCGCCGAAACACTGATCGCCGTACCACTCCTCCCAGCGCAGCGTGCCGTCGAAGCGCGACGCGACGTTCGGCTGCGCGTTGCCCGCGCCGAACGGATCGAACGGCGTACCCAGCGCCGTGGCGCCGTCGGCGTCGTGGCAGCCCATACAGAAATCGGAGCTGTCCGGATCCGCCGGGACGTCGCCCCAGCGCACGAAGCGCAGCGTCGCGCCGCCGTCGGGATCGAGCAGGTCGACAGCTCCGTCGCCGTGCGTCGTCTGGTCGTGGCAGGAGCGGCAGGAGCTCTCGCTGAGCGAGGCGCCATAGTGCGCGTGCGCGTTTGCGCCCGGGAACTCATCGATCACCGCGCGCCGACCGCCCGGGGGCACGCCGTCTCCGTCGTCCTGCGGCAGCGCGTGGCAGCCCATGCAGTCGACGGTGAAGCCGCGCTCGTGGAGGTGGCAGGTCGAGCAGTCCGTGCTCGCGTGGTGCGAGTGGTCCCCGCCGGGGCCGTTGCGGTGGTACGCGGTCTGGGTGTGGCAGGTCTCGCAGATCCCGTCGAAGTCGGGCGCGCCCGTGATCCAGCGGACGGGGCCGCTCGAGGGGAAGGTCGTCGCCGCCTTCGCGGTCGGCCAGCGGACGGCCGTGCGGATGAGCGCGGCGCCGGGGCCGGAGCTCGGCTCCACCGCGTGCGGCTCGTGGCACTTTCCGCACGTGATCGTGCGATCGCCGCGGACCTCGTGGAACGCGAAGTTCACCATCGTGGGCGCGGTGCCGGTCGGGTTGTGGCAGCCGCGACACTTCGTCTCGACGTCCGCCCGCGTCGTCTTCCCGAGCTGAAACGTGACGCCCGGGACGAGCGCCACGGGCAGCGGCAGCTCCCAGCTCACGCTCGTCGCGGTTCCGGCGGAGATCTCGCGGAACTCGCCGAGGTTCGGGCCCGAGAGGATCGTCACCACGCCGCCGATCCACTGCGTCGGGGTCCAGGCCGCGGTCGCGTCGACGAGGGTGGTGGCAGAGCTGCCCGCCGCGGCGACGCCATCGCCGTCGCCCGGGACCGAGAGCGACGCATACGGAATATGGCAGTCGAGGCACTCGACGCCGCCGACGGCCTTGTCGTGCGGCGGCTGCGGGATGGCGGCGGCGGGACGCGCGACGGCGAGCAGCAGCGCGAGCGGGAGGAGGCGCTTCACGGCGTCACCTCGGCCGGCAGGGTGACCCAGCGTCGTCGATCCGGATCGCTCACGAGCAGGCGACCGTCCGGGGTCGCGACGAGATCGAGCGGCAGCGCGACGCCGGGCACGGGGCGGATCGTGCGCCAGGCCCCCGTCGCGGGGTCGAGCCCCTGCAGGTGGCCGTGCGTCGCGTCGAGCGCCCAGAGCGTCCCGCCTGCGAAGGCGAGCCCCTGCAGGCGCGTGAACCGGCCCAGCAACGCTGCCCGGTTGCTCGTGGCCATCGGCAGCGCCTCGCCGGCCGTGCGAAGGAGCGTGCCGTCGCGCCGGAAGAGCTGCACGCGGTGGTGGCCCTGATCCGCGACCGCGACCGTGTCTGCGTCGACCGCGATCGCGGACGGGAAGCGCAGCGGGTCCGGACCGTCGCCGAAGCTCCCCGCCGGGCGCAGGGCGCTGTCCCAGCGACGCACGAGGTGTGCGCCGAAGTCGGCCACGAAGATCGCGCCATCGGACGCGACCGCGATCGCCGTGGGGAGGAGGCACTCGCCCTGGAGCGCGCCGAGGTGTGTCTGCCGCTTCCAGTCGAAGAGCTGGATCGCGTGGCCGCCGGCCTCGCCGACGAAGAGCCGATCGCCGTGGACCGCGAGCCCGAGCGGCTGGCGCAGGCCGCGGATGGAGAGCACGCGCCGGCCGTCGCGCCAGCCGAAGACGTGTCCGGTCCGGGGATCCGACGCGAAGATCGTCCCGTCGTCGGCGACCGCGAGGCGCGTGGGCGACTCCAGCGCGGCGCCGGCGGGCGGCTCGAACTTCGGCGCGTCGGGCTCGCCGCTCCCTTCGGCCTCGGGGGCAGCGACCTCCGGCGCGGCGCCCTCGCTGCAGGCCGCGAGGGTGAGCAGCAGTGCAGGGATGAGCGTCCTCACTTGACGTGACACGTGCGGCACAGCGCGCTCCCGGACTGCGACACGCGGAGCAGGTAGCTCGTCCCCGCGGGGCCATTGTTGTGGACGTCGTGGCAGGTGGCGCACTCGAGGCGACCCTCGGGCAGCGGCAGCAGCAGGGTGACGACCGAGGGATCGACGAGCTTGCCGTCGGTCGCCGCGAGCGCGGCGTCGTAGCGGAAGCTGACGGGGTGATCGTCGGCGAGGTCGTTGACGTTCGGGTTGCCCGGATAGTTGCCGCCGATGTTCGAGCCGCCCGCGCCCCACGGGCTGCCCGGGTAGAAGATCTGGCCGAGCGATGGGAGCTCCGGCGTCGCGGGGCCGCCGGCGCGGAAGGCGTCGATGGCGATCGAGCCGTCGTGGCAGGCGAGGCACGCCTTGGACGAGGCGCGGGGCTGCTCGATGGTTGCGTCGAGCGAGTCGGTGCCGCCGTAGACCGTGAAGATCGGCGCCGTGTAGTCGCGGTTCCAGAGCAGCTGCGTCGAGGCCGCGCCGTGGGGCGCGTGGCAGAAGATGCAGACCTGATTCTGGGCGGTCGAGCCGAAGAGCCCGCCGGTGCCCGTGCTGGAGAAGTCGTGTTTGGAGTTGACGACGCCCGCCGCGCGTCCGGCCGCGGGCGCGCCGAGCGCCGTCGCGAGGGAGACGAGGGTGCAGCCCAGCAGCAGCCGACTCCTGCGTCGCCAGCGCTTCATGCAGCCACTCCGGAGGGCAACCCGTCGGCGCCCGGTCGATCGCCGCGAGAGCGCGGGAGCGGCCTCGCCCGTGCAAGAAGCAGGCGCGTCCTCCGGTCGTCGAGGACCCCGGTGCGGGAGCCCGTATTCCGGGCGCGGGAGCGTGGATCGCAGCGGAGTGGGGCAAAGCACGCAATCGACGGGACCCGGCCTGCGTCACTTCCCCCGCCCCGATCCGGGGGCGCGGCGCGGCGTTCGCAGCCCGCCCAAGCCGCCCGGTCAGTCCGGCGCCTGAGCGAGGAGCCGCGCGAGGCGCTCGTCGTCGAGGCGGACCGCGAGGACGTTCTCGTCCGTGACCTGCACCGCTCCCGGCGGGGCGCCTCGGACGCGCCGCAGGTGTCGGACGCGGCAATACTGCACATCTGCGAGGCGCTCGCCGCGCTGGGCCGAGTGGTGCAACGCGAGGTGCGCGGCGTCCAGCAGCGTCTCGGCGAGCGGCTCGCCGTCGCGGGGCAGCGGCACCACGACGTGAGCGCCGGTCGCGCCGCGCGCGTGCAGCCAGAGATCCGTCCCCTTCGCCACGCCGAACGTGAGGCGATCGTTCTGCGCCGCCGATCGGCCCACCCAGATCGGCCGATCGTTCGCGTCGCGGAACGCGCGATACGGCGGCTTCGGCGGCGCGTCGCCCCTCCGCTCCGAGGCGCGCGGCGCGGCGAGGCAGGCGCGCTCGAGCTCGTCGAGCTCGCCCTCGGACTCTGCCCCATCGGCGCGGCGGGCCAGCGCGACGAGCCCCTCCTCCTCCGCGAGCAGCGCGGATCCTCGCGCCCCGATCCGCGCACGCGCGTCGGTGAGCCGTCGGTAGCGGGAGAAGAGCTTCTCGAGGTTCTGCTTCGCCGAGAGCTCCGGGCGCAGCGGGACCACGACCTCCACGGCCTCCCCGGTCGACCAGTCGGTACAGACCGCGTGCGGGGCGCCGCGCGGCAGCCGTCCGAGCAGGGGCTTGAGCAGCTCTGCCTGCGCGCGCAGCGAGTCGGCGCCCTCGGCCCTCGTGAGATCCTCCGCCGAGCGCTCCCGCGCCCGTCGGACGCGCGCGAGCTTTCCGGAGATCGCCTGCGTGACGGCGCGCCGCCGCTCGGCGAGCGCGCGATCCCGCGCGATCGGCCCGAACCGCTCCTCGACCGCGCGGGACATCGAGAAGGGCGATCGGCCCGCCGCGTCCAGCAGATCAGAGGGCCGCGGCGGGCGCGGCGCGGGCGGCGGCGGCGGCGTCCACTTCGTGCCCTGCGGCAGCCGCGCCGCCGCGGAGAGGCCGGCGCCGAGGATCCTGCCGTCGGGGCCGAGCAGGTAGAGGTTGCCCGCGCGACCGGTCAGCTCTGCCACCAGCGTGCGCGGGCCCTCCCGGGTCGCGAGCTTCACGAGCACGATGCGGTCGCCCGGCACGACCTGCAGACCTTCCAGGAAGGCGGGCTCGAGGTGCGCGCGCAGCAGGCCCTGGAACGCGAGCGGCATCGGCGGCGAGGCCGGCCGCTCGTCCGCGACATGCAGGCGGCCGTCCTCGGGCTCCGCGGAGATCAGCAGCTGGTGCGTCACGCCGGGCAGGCGCAGCTCGATCGTGGCGCTGCGGGCCGTCGGCGCGCGGAGCTTCTGCACCTGCGCGCCGACGAGCGGCTGCAGCTCGCCGATCATCGCGCCCAGCTCGAGGACCGAGAGGCCCACGGCCCGTCAGTCCTGCAGCGCGGCGAGGAGCGCCTCGCCGTAGAGCCGCACGCGCTTGGGGCCGAGCCACGGCGTGGCGGCGAGCGCCTCGAGGTCCCTGGGCGGTGCGCTCACGAGCGCCTCGAGGATGGGCGCGGGCAGCACGACCATCGGCGTCACCGCGCGCTCGGTCGCCGCCTTCGCCCGCAGGTCGCGCACGCGCTGCTCGCGATCGCGCCGACCCGGATCGGGGCGGGGCGCCGGCGGGCGCACGATCGGCGGGAGCTGGCCGGTCGCGTCGAGCTCCAGCACGCGCGCGATCTCCGCGAGGATCTCGTCGGTGAGCGCCCGCGCCGGTCCGTAGAAGCCGTTCGTCTTCGCGAGCGCGCTCTTCTCGCGTGGCGCCGCGGCGGCGATCTCGCCGACCACGGCGTTGCTCAGCACGCGGCCGACCGGCACGTTGCGACGCTCGGCCTCGCGGTGGCGGATGGCGTCGATCGCCGCGGCGATCGCGAAGCCGCGCGCGTTCTTCGCGGCGTTCGGGAGCTTGGGCATCGGAAGG
>CAYHCR010000105.1:0-8326 GCA_964354895.1 uncultured Myxococcales bacterium
CGCGCGCCGGCAAGCTCCCGCTCGACTGGAGCATCGACCCCACCGGCAAGGTCGCCTCGACGCGCGTGCGCGCCTCGTCGGTCGGCAGCCAGGCCGTCGCGACCTGCGTCTCCGGCGTCGTCAAGAGCTGGCGCTTCCCCAAGCCGACCGGCGGCTCGGTCACGGTCACGTTCCCGTTCGTCTTCTCCAGTGGCAGCTTCTGAGGACCCACCGCATGACTCGCCCGGCCCGATCTGCCGTGCTTCACCTCGCCCTCCTCACCGCGCTGCTGCTTTGCGCGATCGCCCCGGCGCGCGCCGCGGCGGACGAGCTCGACGAGGGTGGGGCGCTCTACGCGGTGCAGAACCGCAAGCACGTCGTCTCGCACGAGTTCACGCTCGGCGTCGGCACGGTGCCGCTCGACGCCTACTACAAGAGCCTGACCGGAACGTTTGCGTACACGTTCCACTTCACCGATCTGATCGCCTGGGAGATCGTCCAGGCGACCTACGCGCTGAACCTCGACACGGATCTGCGCGAAGAGCTCGAGACGAACTGGGGCGTGCAGCCGACCGAGTTCCCGGAGCTCGCCTACTTCTTCGACAGCAATTTCGTCATCAAGCCGCTCTACGGGAAGTTCGCCTTCCTCAACGACGGGCTCGTCTACGGCGAGACGTTCTTCGTGATCGGCCCGGCGTTCGCGAACTACGAGAACGCAGGCTGGTACGTCGGCCCCAACGCCGGCATGGGCTTCCGCTTCTACCTGGGCGACAGCTTTGCGGTCCGGCTCGACATCCGCGACTACTTCTTCGCCTCGCCGTCGGACCTGAGCGACACGTCCAACGAGCTCTTCCTGCAGGCGTCGCTCGGCCTGAACATCCGCTAGGAGCGCGACGGTGATCCTGACCAGGGCGGCGCGCCCGACGGGTGCGGGAGCGGGGGCGGTGCTGCTCGCCGCGCTGCTTTGCGCGGGCGCCGATCGTGCCGGCGCCGCAGAGAAGGCGGGCCCGAAGCCGCCGCCGCCGGCCGCGAAGAGCGAGCCGGCGAAGAGCGAGCCGGCGAAGGCCGATCCGAAGGCGCCGCCGCCCGGAGATCCGAAGGCGCCGCCGCCTGCGAAGGCGGGTGCCACACCTGCGTCCGCCGGTGAGTCGTCGGTGGTCGACCCCGTGCCGCCGCCCGAAGCGCCGCCGATGGACGAGCTCGCCGTGGCCGAGGCCGCGAAGGAGGGCGAGCGCCAGCTGGGCCTCGCGCTCGCGAACTCCGCGGACGGCGACTGGCCCGGCGCCGCGCGCGCCGCCTACATGGCGATCGTGCGCATCGCGCCGACCGACGAGAAGCACGAGACCGCGGAGCTGGTGCTCGCCGAGGCGCTGCGCAAGCTCGGCTACACGCAGGCGGCCGCCGAGTACTACTTCTCCGTGATCGAGCGCCGCCAGTCGCCGGGCCTGCTGCCCCGCGCGCTCGCCGGGCTCGAGGGGCTCACCCGGCAGGGCGTCGTCGCCGAGGAGAAGCTGCACCGCGGCGTGCTCGTCGAGGCAGACGTCGCGAACATCCCGCCGGAGGTGCGCGATTTCCTTCACTTCCAGCGCGGCATGGCGAACCTGCGCCTCGGCGACAAGCGCTGGACGAGCTACGACTTCGGCGCGATCCGCTCCGACACCTGGTACGGCCACCGCGCGCGGCTCGCGCTCGCCGTGTCGCAGGTGAAGGACGGCAAGCTCGTCGAGGCGCTCGCGATCGCGGACGCGATCCTGACCGAGAAGCCCGATCCGGGCGCCGCGAGCGAGGCGAGGCTGCTGCGCGCGCGGCTCCTCTTCGAGTCGAGCAAGCCGGCGGAGGCGATCGCGGAGTACCGCAAGGTCGGCAAGACGCGCGACGCGCCGGGCGGACGCGTGCTGCTGGAGCGGGCGTGGAGCCACTACCGCGACGGCGCGTACCACGACTCGATGGGCCTCCTCTACGCGCTCGGCGCGCCGGCCCACCGCGAGCTCTTCCTGCCGGAGCAGTACGTGCTTCGGGGCCTCATCTACCAGCGTTTCTGCCACTTTCGCGCGGCGAAGGGCGCGGTCGGCGCCTTCCGCGAGCGCTACGCGGCGGCGATCGAGCAGCTCCGCCTCGGCAAGGAGCCGCGCGAGGTGCCCGAGGTCGTGCGCGCCGCCGAAGAGCGGCCCACGCTCGCCGGCCTCGTGCGGGTCCGTCGGGCGATCGCGATGGAGCGGACGACGCTCGCCGGAAAGCTCGGCGCCCTCTCGGAGGGCGGGCTCGGCGCGCACCTGACACACCTGTACGGCATGCTCGAGGGCCGCAGCGACGCGCAGTACCGGCTCTCGCTCGACCGCACGGGGCACGACGTCGCCGAAGAGCTCCTCGAGGCCCTCGAACAGGCAAACCTGCTCGAGTACGAGGTCGGCGTCTCGATCCACCGCCGCGTGCAGGACGCCGGCGGGCGCGACTACCGCGGCGCCCGCGCGGAGGACGTCCCCCTGGACGGCTCGATGACCTACTACCGCTTCGACGGCGAGTTCTGGACGGACGAGCTGCCCGACATGCGCTTCCTCATCCAGGATCGGTGCGTCGAATGAGCCGCCACGCCCGCACGCCGGCACGGCGCACCGCGCTCACGGTCGCGATCCTCGCGCTCGCGCTCACGAACGGCTGCTTCGGCGGCCGCATCGCGAAGGCGCCCGAGCCCGAGGACGAGGTCGCGCGGCTCTCCCGGAACGTCACGAAGGCCCGCTTCGCCCAGGAGGCGACCAAGGAGCTGATCGAGCGCTCCCGCGGCCAGGCGTACCTCGCGGATCTCTATCTTCGACTTGCGGAGCTGTACGTCGAGGAGGCCCGGTACCACTACTTCATCGCCTACGAGGGGCAGAAGAAGCGCGACCGCGTCGTCACGAGCGTGCAGGCGAAGCTGCTCAAGGACCAGGCGATCGCGGTCTACGAGCGGATCCTCGGCGAGTTCCCCGAATTCGTGGATCGCGACAAGGTCCTCTTCTTCATCGCGCACGAGCACCGCGAGCTCGGCGACTACGAGAAGATGTTGACGTTCCTCAACAAGATCATCGTCGAGCACCCGAAGTCGAAGTACCGCAACGAGGCGCTGATCGTCGTGGGCGATCACCACTTCGACAAGCGCGAGCTCGACGCCGCCGAGAAGAACTACCGGCTCATCATCGAGACCCCCGAGTCGCCCTCGCACGCGATGGCCCGCTACAAGAGCGCGTGGGTGCGGGTGAACAAGGAGGACTTCAAGGGCGCGCTCGGGCTCTTCGAGGACGTCATCCGCAAGCTGCAGGAGGACGACGAGACGGCGGCGAAGGAGGAGGCCGCGAACAACAAGAGCGCGGGGATCCAGAAGGTGGAGCGCAAGGGGCGCAAGATCGATCTGCGCCGCGAGGCGCTGGTGGATCTCGTCTACCCGTACACCGAGGTCCACAAGAAGCCGACCGCGCCCTTGAAGTACTTCCGCGGCCTCGCCGACTCGCGCACGACCTACCTCGCGGCGCTCAACAAGCTCGGCCGACGCTGGTACGTGAAGGGCGAGTACGGCCTCGCGACGGAGATCTACCGCGAGCTGCTGACGCTCGGCGCCGACAGCGAAGACTCCGTGGAGTGGGCGCAGAAGCTCTACGACGGCGTCACCAAGGGCAAGAAGTTCGAGTTCGTCGCGACCGACGTCACGCTGATGGCAGACGTGCTCGCCCGGCGCCGCTGGGACTGGCGGCTCGGCGAGAAGGAGCGCGCGAACCTCACGAAGGAGTTCGAGGCGTACGCCCGCGATCTCGCGACGAAGGCGCAGCTCGAGGCGGACACGAAGAAGGATCTCAAGGCGCTCGCGCGGGCCGCGGACGCTTATCAGAACTACCTGCAGCACTTTTCGGAGTCGGAGAAGGCGCTCGAGATCCGGCAGAACCTCGCCGAGGCGCGCTTCTCGGCGAAGCAGTGGCTCCCGGCGGGCCGCGCGTATGAGGCGGTGATGGAGAGCGTCGTCGAGGCCGATCGGCAGGAGGCGACCTTCTCCGCCGTGACCTCGTTCGCGAACGCGATGAAGGAGCAGAAGCTCACGCGGCTCGAGCTCGTGCAGGCGCGGGCCGGCCTGCGGCACGCGGCGCGCGTCTACTTCGAGAAGTTCCCGAAGGCCGAGCAGCTCGCCAGCGTGAAGTTCAACTACGCCAAGAGCTTCTACGACGAGGGGAAGTTCGAGGACGCTGCAGAGCTGTTCGCGGCGCTCGTGCAGGAGTACCCCACGACGGAGGAGGCGAGCATCGCCGCCGAGCTCGCGCTCGACGCGCTGCGGGCGAAGGAGGACTTCGAGGAGCTCGCGCGGCTCGGCAAGCAGATCGCCGCGTTCCCGAACCTGCCGGCGAAGGTGAAGGACGAGGTGCTCGCGATCGTCGCCGGCGCGGAGACGCGCGCGCTCGACGTCGCGACGCTCAAGGCGGGCGCGGAGGGCGACGGCGGCGCGGTGGACGGCCTGCTCGCCTTCGCCGACAGCAAGAAGGGCACGGACCTCGGCGAGAAGGCGCTCGTGAACGCGTTCGTCACCGCGCGGAACACGGACGATCTGGAGAAGGTCACCGCGATCGGCGATCGCCTGCTCGCCGACTATCCGAAGAGCGAGGCGGCCCCCGACGTGCTCGCGACGCTCGGCAAGATGAGCGCGCAGGCCGTCGACTTCGAGCGCGCGGCGAAGTACCTGGAGGAGTCGGCGCGGCGGCGCCCCAAGGATCCGTCGTCGCTCGAGACGCTGAAGATCGTCGGCACGATCAAGGCGCAGCTCGGCGACCTCGCGGGGGCCAAGGGCCTCCTGCAGCAGGTGATCGAGGGCTCGCCGAACCCGAACACCCGACGCGACGCGGCGCTCGCGCTCTCGGAATTGCTCGAGCGCGGCGGCGACTTCGCGGGCACCTCCAACGTGCTGACGCGCACGGCGGCCGACGGCCCCAAGAGCGCAAAGCTCTCCTTCCGGCTCGGCTATGCGCTCTGGAAGACGGGCTACGAGCAGCCCGGCGACTCGGCCTACCAGCAGGCGCTCGACGTCGGGCAGGGACGCACCGACGATCCGGACGAGGCCGAAGGCGCGGCCGGCGCGGCGTTCTTCCTCGGGCAGGCGATGTGGGATCCGTTCGCGGGCGTGCAGTTCGGCGGGGACCGCGGCGAGGACGCCGGGGTCATCCGCGAGAAGTTCGCGACGCTCGCGGCGTACGAGGAGGCGATGCTGCAGGTGATCCAGCTGCAGAGCCCGAACTGGGCGCTCGCGGCGCTCTCGCGGCTCGCGGCGGCCTACGACGCGGCGGCGAAGTTCCTCGAGGCGGCGCCGACCCCGCCGGGCCTCGATGGCGCCGGAGCAGAGCGATACAAGGCTGCGCTCGGCGGCCGCGCGGAGGAATACCGCGGCAAGTCCAAGGAGGCCCTCTCGACCTGCGCCAGCAAGGCGGCAGAGCTGCGCGTCTTCACCCCGGCGGCGAAGACCTGCGCCTCGGGGCGGCCGTTCGACGGCGATCCGTACGTGCTCGTCCCGCTGCCTCGTCGCGCCGGCGCGCCCCCGCCCGGCGCCGTCGCGGAGTTCCGCGCGCGCGTGCGCAAGAACAGCAAGGACTACGAGGCGCTCGTGGGCCTCGCGGGCGCCTACCTGCAGGCGGGCGACCCGATGGGCGCGCGGCTGATCCTCGACAAGGCGACCGAAGGCGGCGCGGACGCGGCGACCTTCAACATGCGCGGCGCCGTCGCGTTCGCGGCCGGGCTGCACCAGGACGCCTACGCCGACTTCAAGAAGGCGCTCGACGAGGACCCGACCTATACGAAGGCCCGGCTCAACATGGCGGCGCTCTATCGGGCGTATGGCTACAAGACGCTCGCGGACGGCGAGGCTTCGAAGGTCAAGAGCGCGGCGGGCCTCGACCCGCGGGATCCGGCGTTGATCGCGGGCGCGGGAGGTGGCCGATGAGCCCGCGCCCTGGACTGGCGCGCACGGGACTGGCGCTCGCGCTGGCGCTCGCGGCGACCAGCTGCGCAGGCGGCAAGGCGACGAGGCAGGTCGGCAAGCGCGTCGACGCGCAGCTGGTGGCAGAGCTGCCCGCCGAGGCGCGCCGCTGGGCCTACGAGGCGGAGAACGAGATCATCATCGCGCTCGATCGCCTCGACGCCCGCCGCAACGCGCTCGCGGCCTCCAAGGCGGAGCTCGGGCTCGGCGAGAAGGCGCTCGACACCGCGAGCACGCGCGGCACCGGCCAGGAGCCGGCGAAGGCGCGGATCGAGTGGCTCGAGGAGCGGGTCGACGCGGGCGAGATCGAGGTCGACGCGGCGGCGCTCGCCGTCTTCTGCGCCCGCACGAACCTCGAGCTCACGCGCGCCAAGGCGGCGGTCCGCTTCGGCCTGCCGGTCGAGGAGGGCTTCGTCGAGGGCTTCGACAAGGAGTACGTGAGCTGCGCGCAGGACGAGGAGGAGGCGAAGAAGGAGGTCCTCGAGGCGTCGGCCGCGGTGGCGAAGGCGAAAGAGGCGTGGCGCAAGGCGCGGATCGAATTCGCGCAGAAGAGCCAGGACTACAACCATGGCCTCTGGATCGACTGACATGCGCTCGCGCTCCCTCCTCGCGCTGCTCGTGCTCCTCGCCACGGGGCTCGCGGCGAGCGCGTCGGCGCAGGAGGCCGACACCGGCGACGCCGAGGCGAAGGGCACCGACGACGCGATCCGGACCGTGGAGGCGCTGCCCTCCAGGGAGGAGGCCCTCCCGCTGATCGCCGCCGCGCAGGCCACCGCGCGCGACGCGCCGCAGGACGCCGCGCTGCAGCGCAAGCTCGGGAACCTCTGCGTCGCCGCGGAGGACTGGGCCTGCGCGCTCGGCGCGTACGGACAGGTGATCAAGCTCGCCGAGCGCGACGGGGCCGGCTGGGTCGACGTCGGCGCGGTCCTGTTCCTCGCGGGCAAGAACGACGGCGCGATCACGCACTTCCGCCGCGCGACCGAGCTCTCTCCGACGAACTACATCGCCTGGTACGACCTCGGCCGCGCGCTCTCCCGCGGCGGGCTCCCGCTGCAGGCGGTCGAGGCGTTGCGCAAGGCCGTCGAGCTGCAGCCGAAGGCCGGCGAGGCCTGGTTCGCGCTCGGCGAGGCCTACGGCGCGCGCCACGCGGCCAAGGAGGCGGAGGAGGCGTACCGCAAGGTCGTCGAGGTCGCGCCGGCCTACGCGCCCGCGCACAACAACCTCGGCAACATCCTGCTGGAGAAGGGCGAGCTCGACGGGGCGCTCGGCGCCTACGAGGCCGCGGAGAAGCTCGATCCCGTCGATCCCGACTATCCCTACAACCGGGGCGTGGCGCTGCAGCGCAAGGGCGATCTCGACGCCGCCGTGAGCGCGTACCTGGCGACGCTGGAGCTCAAGGCGGCGAACGCCAAGGCGCTCAACAACCTCGGCGTGCTCTACGGCAAGCAGAAGAAGAACAAGGAGATGATCGAGACCTTTCAGGCGGCGCTGAAGGTCGATCCCCGCTTCGGCGCGGCCGCGTACAACCTCGGCCTCGGGTACCTGACCGACGGCAAGCTCGATCTCGCGATCTCCGCGCTGCAGGACGCCGTACTGCTCGATCCCTCGAGCGCGGACTCGCACCGCGCGCTCGGCGACGCGCTCTTCAAGAAGGGCCACATCGCGCTCGCGAAGGCGCAGTATCAGGAAGTATTGCGGCTGCGCCCCGGCGACGCGGAGGCGATGCGGCAGAACGCGCTCGCGCTCTCCGTCGAGGGCAAAGGCGAGGAGGCGATCACGCAGCTCGAAGAGAGCCTCAAGATGAACCCGTACGACGGCCGCGCGCACTTCTATCTGGCGCGCGCGCTCGCGGAGCGGGGCGAGGCGGATCGCGCCGAGGCGTCGTATCGCAAGGCGATGGAGTTCGAGCCCAAGGACCCCGAGGTCCGGTTCTTCTTCGGCGAACTCCTGGCTGCGCGCGGTCGCGGACCCGAGGCCTACGCCGCGTACGATGGCGCGGTGAAGGCCGATCCGAACTACGGACCGGCGCACTTCCGGCTCGGAGAGGCGTCGCTCGCGCGGAAGAAGTTCGATCTCGCGCAGGCCGCGTTCGAGGCGGCGGCGAAGGACCCGGAGCTGCGCGCCGAGGCGCTCTACAAGCTCGGCGAGGCCCACGTCCTGCGCGGCCAGCTCGACGCCGCGATCAAGACCTACGAGGAGGTGCTCGCGCTGCGGCCGTCCTACGCGGAGGCGCGCGCCGAGTTCTGCGGCGTGATCTTCATGAAGGGCGACGTCGATCGCGCGACGAGCGAGTGCCGCAAGGCGATCCGCGAGCGGCCCGAGACGCCGCGGGCGCATTACTACCTGGCGTTCGCGCTCTACAAG
>CAYHCR010000106.1:0-8318 GCA_964354895.1 uncultured Myxococcales bacterium
GCTTCCGCGCGAAGGCCAGCAAGGCCAAACAGGCCCAGAGCCGCGTGAAGATGCTCGCGAAGATGGAGACGGTGCAGGTCCACGAGGAGCGCTCGACCGTCGCCTTCCGCTTCCCGCCCACCGAGCGCAGCGGCAAGGAAGTCTTGCGCGTCGAGCACCTGCAGAAGCGCTTCGGCGACAAGGTGGTCTGGAAGGAGGCGAGCGCGACGGTGCAGCGCGGCGATCGGATCGCGATCGTCGGGGCGAACGGCGCGGGCAAGACGACGCTGCTCAAGATGGTCGCCGGCGAGCTGCCCCCCGACACCGGCAGCGTCACGCTCGGCCACAACGTGAAGGCCGCCTACTTCGCGCAGCACCACACCGAGAAGCTCGATCCGCACAAGACCGTGCTCGCCGAGATCTCGCAGCTCGCGCCGACGCAGCCGCAGACGTGGGTGCGCGGGATCCTCGGCTCGTTCCTGTTCTCCGGCGACGAGGTCGACAAGAAGATCGCGGTGCTCTCGGGCGGTGAGCGAGCCCGGGTGTCACTCGCGTCGCTGCTCGTCGTGCCCTCGAACCTGCTGCTGATGGACGAGCCGACCAACCACCTCGATCTCGACTCCGTGGAGCGGCTCACCGAGGCGCTCGTCGGCTACGACGGCACGCTCGTCTTCGTGAGCCACGATCGCGGCTTCGTCGACACGCTCGCGACCAAGGTCTGGGACGTGCGCGACGGCGTGCTGCACGAGTGGCCGGGGAACCTGACGAGCTGGATCGAGCACCTCGCGGCCGAGGGCGTGCCGTGGGCGGGCGCGGCCGCGCCCAAGGGCAGCGCCAGGAAGTCGCAGGAGTCCGACAAGGAGCGCCGGCAGCGTGAGGCGAAGGGGCGCGAGGAGCGCCGGCGCACGCTGGGGCCGCTGCAGAAGCAGGTGACGGCGCTCGAGGCGAGCATCGCGGCGGCCGAGCGTGAGCAGGGCGAGATCGACGCGGCGCTCGCGGCGCCGGACACCTATGCAGACAGGGAGCGGGCGGAGAAGCTCGGCAGGCGGCGCGGCGAGCTGCTGCGCACGCTCGAGCAGGCGTACGCCTCGTGGGAGACGCTGGGCGCGCAGCTCGAGGCGGCGAAGGCGGCGATCGCGGACTAGCGCTCGCGCGGCTCGACCCACTGGAAGGTCAGCTTGTGGCCGTCGCCCGGCGCCGCGGCCGCGCTCTTCTGCGCAGGTGTGCAGGCGTCCTTGAGGCAGACGACCAGCTCGTGGGGCTTGCTGGCGCCGACGAGGACGCGCGCGGGCGTGACGGCGTTGGTGTCTCTGCGGTCGACGAAGATGGCGAGCCCCGGCGGCGTCGACTCGACCTGCACGAAAGAGGCGCGCTCCAGCGTGACGTTCCACTCGCGCTGGCCCGCCTGCACGGAGCCGGTGAACTCGACCGGCACGAAGCCCTCGAGCGCCATGCGCAGCTCGCTCTCGCCCGCCTGCATCGTGACGTCCCCCGGCGTCGCGGCGAGCACGAGCTTGCCCTTGTGCGTGACGGTCGCGCCGGGCGGGTCGGAGACGACGTGGAGGGCGAGGCTCGGGTTGAGGGTCGCGACCACGCGCAGCCCCGGCTCGATCTGGAAGAGCCGGCGCTCGAACGGCACGAAGCCGTCGAGCGTCACGCGGACGTCGTGCTCGGCGGTGGTGGTGAGCGCGAACTCGGCGGGCGCGGGCTTGCCGGGGCCCTTGCCGTCGATCGTCACGAGGCCGCCGGGCGGATCGCTCTCGACGCGGACGGTGGCGAGCTTCGGCTCGCTGCTGCAGGCGCCTAGAAGGAGGAGGGGCAGGGCGAAGGCGGAGGCGGGGAGCGAGCGCATGCCTGCACGCTAGGTCACTCGGCGGCGAGCCGCTCGACCAGCTTGCGGAAGCGCTCGTTCTCCTCGAGCCGACGGACGAGCGGCGAGCGGCCGGCCTTTCCGGGATCGCCCGAGGCGGCCGCTGCGAGCGCCGCGGGATCCGAGAGCGCCGCCGCCAGCGCAGGATCTTCCGTGACGATCGAGACGAGCTCCTGCAGCAGCGCGGGGTCGTTCTTGATCCGCTCCGCGAGGCCCGCGGCGGGCCTGGCCTCGGGGGGCGGGGTCCCGTCAGGCGGCTGCGCGGGCCTGGGCGAAGGTGCCTCGTCCGAGTCTCCGACGACGACGAGCTCGTGGGGCGTCACGGCGTCGGCGCGCTCCGGGCCGGACTCCGTCATCGACTCGTTCTTGAGCACGGCCTTCTTCGGGAAGCTCTTCGCCTCGCCGGTGATCGTGACGACGTGCACGAGCTCGCCCTCTTCGCGCACCTCGCCGTAGATCACGCCCGCGCCGCGCACCGTGAGCTTGCGGGTCTCCGACGCGTGGGACGCGAGCGGCACGAGCAGGGCGAGCAGCAGGATCCACCGACGCATGGGCACCCTCCGGGAGCCGCCCATCGTAGGGCGCGGGGGCGGTCGGCGGAAGGGGTCGAAGGGTCAGCTCTGCGTGTCATGCGGCGGCGGGTCAGCTCTGCGGGGCCTGCGGCGCGGCGGCCTTCGTCGCAAAGAGATCGACGTGCTGGACGAGGCCGACGCCGCCCGCCTCGGTGAGCAGCACGCCGGTCGCCTGCAGCTCGCCGCGCCCCTCGTAGACGAACCTCGTCGCCGCGCTCGTCACGCCGATCGCGCCGATGCCCGCCTCGCGCAGCGTCAGCAGCCGCGCGTCGAAGCCGCCGCCCGCGACGCGCAGCGCAGAGAAGGCCGCGTCGTCCTCGTCCAGGAAGCCGTCGCGGTCGTCGTCGAGCGCCGCGAGCTCCGCGAAGCCGTCGCCGCTCGTCGGCCCGAAGAGCTCGCTGCCGTCGTCGACGCGCCCGTTCGCGTTGCGATCCAGCGCGAGCCAGCCGGCGCTCGAGGAGAGCCGCGCGATCGACTCCTTCGAGCCGTCGGCGTCGAGATCGAAGTCGACGCGCGCCGCCTCGAGGGTCGCGCCGCGCACGTCGAGCGAGACCGCGAGCGGATCGATCTTCTTCGCGTCGCCCTGGCGCAGGTGCAGCTCCGTGCGCTCCACGTGGAGCTCGGACTGCGCCACCGCGACGTCGAGCGAGATCGTCCGCCCCTCCTTCGTCGTCACCTGCCCCCGCGCGGAGAACTGCATCGACTGGGCGTCGACGCGCTCCTGCACGAGGTCGTACTCGAGGCCCCAGCCCGCGGGCGCGGCCGGCGTCGGGGCAGCGGCCGATGCGGCGGCCTGCCCTTCGACGCTCGCCTCAACGCGGCGGGTCTGGAAAGAGAAGTGCTGCAGCTTCACGTCGAACAGCCGCTCCAGCAGGAGGCGGTCGACGAGGAATTCAGGGGCGAGCTCCTCGCCCTCCGCGGGCGCCTCGAGCTCCCGCGCCGCGGGCGGCTCGACGGGCATGGGCCGCGTGAGCTCGGCGCGGGGCGCGACGCGCTCGGCCGGGCGGGCCCCCACCCACGCCAGCAGGTGCTCCTCGCGGCGCTCGGTCCGGAGCTGCTCGGACCGACCGGTGAGCTCCAGCGTCGCGGCTTCGATGCGCATGCCGGAACGGTCGACACGTCTGCGCGGTTCGATAAGCCCGGCCCGGGGCGGGTGCGGCCCGACGAGCGCTAGAGGCAGAGGCCGCCGGAGCAGTTGTCGCTCGCGCAGTCGCGGTCCACGACGCAGGCCAGGCCGAGCTCGCAGCCGCGGCAGGAGCCGCCGCAGTCGACGTCGCTCTCGCCGTCGTTCAGGACGCTGTCGTTGCAGGCGGGGCGGGCGAAGACGAACCACGCGCCGGCGCCGCGCTGGGCGGACTGCGAGCCGCACTTCAGGTCGCCGTCATCCGACCCCCAATCGGTGCCGTCCCGCTGGTTGCTGTCCATGCCGCGGTCGTCGAAGTCGACGGTGAAGTCGCTGGAGTCCCCGCAGAAGTCCTCGCTCTCCATCGAGCCGGACGAGTACTGGTCGCCGAGCGGGAGGGTGATCCCGTTGAGGCTGTTGCGGCGCGAGGGCGGCGCGCCCCAGCCCTGGCCGTCCAGCTCGTTGAAGCAGACGAGCGACTCGTCGGTGGAGGCCGTCAGCTCCGCGTACCAGTCGACGGCGTAGAAGGTCAGGTCGACGTCCATCGCGGCGCCCGCCGCGTCGAGCTTGCAGGCGAAGCGCGTGTCGCTCGTCGGCAGGCTCGCCCGCAGCCCGTCCCAGATCGCGTCGTGGCCCTGCGTGGGGTTGAGCGTGTCGAGCTCGGCGTGGTGCGGCCCGGCGTGATCCGAGAGCGCCGTGCCCATGGTCGAGGCGACGAGCGTCCAGCCGCCGCCGTCCGTCTCCATGTCGCACCAGACGTCGAACGTCACGCCCGTCGCCGGGTCCGGCAGGATCGAGAAGACGCCGCTCGCGCGCGAAGGATCCCCGCGGTGCAGGTCTGCGCAGGAGAGCGCCGAGAAGCAGAGGCCCGCCTGGCAGTAGGCGGAGCTGCAGTCGGGGTTGCTGACGCAGAGCTGCCCCTCGTCGCAGCCGTCGCAGGCGCCGCCGCAGTCCAGATCGCTCTCCGTGCCATTCAGCATTCCATCTGCGCAGGTGTCCGGCACGCAGGCGCCGCCGAAGCAGCGGCGCGACTGGCAGTCGGCGCGGACCCGGCAGTCCTGTCCGATCGCGCAGTCGTTCGGGCAGGTGCCGCCGCAGTCGACGTCGGTCTCCGGGCCGTTGAAGATCCCGTCGGTGCAGGAGGGCGCGATGCAGCGGCCGCCGGTGCAGATCCCGCTGGCGCAGTCGGGCGGGCCGCCGCAGACGAAGCCGGGCGCGCAGCCGGGGCAACTCCCGCCGCAGTCCAGATCCGTCTCGTCGCCGTTCTGGACGCGATCGTCGCAGCTCGGCGCGAGGCAGAGGCCGTTGCCGCAGGACTGCTCGGCGCAGTCGGTGGGCAGGCGGCAGGGCTGTCCGACCGGGCAGATCGGGCAGACCGGGCCGCCGCAGTCGACGCCGGTCTCGGTGCCGTTGCGCGTGCCGTCGCCGCAGGAGGCGAGGCCGCAGCGGCCGGCCTCGCAGGAGCCGGAGTAGCAATCCTCGGCGATCACGCAGACGCCGCCGGTGCCGCACGGGCGGCAGTTGCCGCCGCAGTCGACGTCCGTCTCGCGGGCGTTCTGCACGCCGTCGCCGCAGGTCGCGTTGCGGCAGACGGAGTCCGCGCAGACGCCGCTCGCGCAGTCCTGCGGGTTCACGCAGCCGAAGCCGCCGAGGCACGGGCCGCACGCGCCGCCGCAGTCCGGCGCCGTCTCGTCCCCGTTCTGCACGCCGTCGAGGCAGGAGGCCGCGCGGCAGGTGTTCCCGGCACAGGTGCCCGAGGCGCAGTCGACGCGCAGCCGGCACGCGAGGCCGATCGCGCAGGGCGCGCAGGGGCCCCCACAATCGAGGTCGGTCTCGCCGCCGTTGACCGTCGCGTCGGTGCAGGAGGGCGCGACGCACGCGCCGTCGGCGCAGGCGCGCTCGCGGCAGTCGGCCGCGGTGCTGCAATCCTTGCCGCGTTCGCAGCCCCGACAGCCGCCGCCGCAGTCGACGTCCGTCTCGTCGCCGTTCTGCAGGTCGTCCGCGCAGGTGGGCTCCGGGAGGATCGTGCCGCCGCCGCCTGCGTCGCCGCCCTGGCCGCCCACGCCGCCGCCCGCGTCGCCGCCCTGGCCGCCTGCGCCGCCGCCGCCCGCGTCACCGCCGAGCCCGCCGACGCCACCGCCGCCGCTGCCGCCTGCGGGGGATGCGCCACCGTCTCCGCCGGTCAGCGGCGGGAGCGTCTCCTGGCCGCAGGCGGCGGCGAGGAGGAGGAGCGTGATCCACGGAGCATTTCGCATGAGGTCGCCTCGGGCTGGCGCGCAGGAGACGATCCGCGCGGCCGCAGGAGAGAGGGCGGTAGGACGCAGGTGCGTCACTACGTCCGGCGCTTGGCCGACTTGCGCTTCGGGCCCTTGCCCTCGCGCAGGGAGGCCATCCACGCCTCGACCGCGTCGGCCTCGGTCGGGATCGCCTCGGAGAGGTTCTTCACGCCGCGCGGCGTGACGAGCACGTCGTCCTCGATGCGCACGCCGATGCCGCGGTACTTCGCAGGCACGGTCAGATCGTCGAGCTGGAAGTAGAGCCCCGGCTCGATCGTGAGGACCATGCCGGCCTTGAGCGTGCCGAATTTGTAGGCCTCCATGCGGGCCTGCGCGCAGTCGTGCACGTCGAGGCCGAGCATGTGGCTGGTGTTGTGGAGCGTGTAGCGCTTGTAGAGCTGGCGATCTTCGCGCAGCGCCTCGGCGGCCGGGACCTTCAGGATGCCGAGGGCGCAGAGCCCCTCGGTGAGGACCTCCATCGCCTTGCGGTGCGGCTCGAGGAAATCATGGCCGGGCTTCACGGCCGCCATGGCCGCGCGCTGCGACCGCCAGACGAGCGTGTAGATCTCGCGCTGGGCGGGGCTGAAGCGGCCGGAGATCGGGAGCGTGCGCGTCACGTCCGCCGTGTAGAGCGTGTCGACCTCGACGCCCGCGTCGAGCAGCAGCAGATCGCCGTCGCGGACGACGCCGTCGTTGCGCGTCCAGTGCAGCACGCAGGCGTGGGCGCCCGCCGCGGCGATCGTGCCGTAGCCGACGTCGTTGCCGTCGACGCGCGCGCGCAGGCCGAAGATCCCCTCGACCCAGCGCTCGGTGGGGCTCGTGGGCAGCGCGCGGATCACGTCCTCGAAGCCGCGGCGCGTCGCGGCGATCGCCGAGGCGAGCTCCCGCAGCTCGAGCGGATCTTTGAGGAGGCGAAGCTCCGAGAGCGTGGTGGCGAGGAGCGCGTCCCGCTCCTTCTGCGCGGGCAGCGTGGCGTCGATCTTCTCCGAGGTCCCACGCAGCACGCGGAACGGACCGTCGGCGCGCGTGCGCACGAAGTCGGCCAGCTCCGGCAGCCCGCGGCCCTCGTCGACGCCGTAGCGTGCGCAGCTCTGCGGCACGCCGAGGCGCGGGCCGACCCAGAGCTCGCCCTTCGCGCGATCCGTGAAGAAGGTGCTGTCGCTCTTGCCCGGGTTCGGCTCGACGAAGAGCACGGCGCGGTGGCCGCCCTTCGGCTCGGGGACGAGCGCGAGCACGCAGTCCGGCTCCACGTTCCCGGTGAGCCAGTAGAAGTCCGACGAGGGGCGGAAGCGGAAGGTCGTGTCGTTCGCGCGGATCTTCTCGTGGCCGGTCGGCACGATCAGCGTCTCGCCGGGGAAGAGCGCGGAGAGGGCGGCGCGGCGGGCGCGGAAACGATCGGCGCCCTTGATCGTGCTGGGCAGCTTTGCAGAGGCGGGCTTCCAGTGCTCGACCATGAAGTCGAGCAGCGCCTTGGGCGGCGCCGTGTCGTGGGAGGCCTTCTTCGGCACGGCCTCCGCGGCGGGCGGAGCCTTCGTCTCGGCGGTCGTTCGCATGGCGCGGATCCGACACGTTCGGGCGCCGATCTGCAAGCGCCACGCTCGGGTCAGCGCACGCGGCGCAGGTGGATCTGGTCCGAGTAGCCGGCGATCTCCTGCTGACCGGACCAGCAGCTCTCGACCCACGCGACGTCGACCCCGTCCGGGCCGCCGAGCAACGCCGGCTGCTGCAGGAAGCACCCGCTGCCGGGCGTGACGCCGCCGAGCGCGCCGTCGGGGTGGTCGGCCGCGAGGATCGGCTCCCAGCGCTCGCCGGTCCACCAGGCGAGGCGGACCTGCTCGTCGACGAGCGCGACCGCAAAGGTGACCGTGCCGACGCGGGCGCAGCGGGCGGCGACCACGCTCGAGGCGGCGCCCGCCGGAACGAGCGGCGGCAGCGTGAGCCACGACGTGGAGGTGGGGTCGAAGCGGAACGCCTGCGCGGAGGCCGGCTCCGCGCCGCCCATGCCGGCCTCCGTGGCCGCGCCGCGAGCGAGCAGCGCGAGCGGCTGCCCGCCGAGATCGCAGACCGATGGGATCTCGGCCGCGGTCCGGGTGGCGAGCGGCAGCGAGGGAAAGCGCTGCAATCCGCCCGCATGGGTGAGCCGGAAGAGCCGGTGGCCGTCGTCGCCGAGGGCGGCGTCCCACGCGACGAGCACCGAGTCACCGCCGACCGGCACGGCGGCGAGCGACGTGGGCGCGGGCGCGGTGACGACCGCCGGGTTCGGGCGGAAGCCGAGCGGCTCCCGCTCGCCGGGTGAGAGGATCGGATCCTGACGGACGAGCAGCTCTGCGCCGTCGAGGCTCCAGTCGGAGAAGAGCGCGCCCGAGCCGTCGGGCAGCACCGCGAGCGTCCGGGCGCAGGAGCGCGCGTTGCCCGCCGGGTCCTCGAGGAGCCGCGCCGCGAACGAGGGGCCCTCGACCGTGAGGACGCCGGGCACACCACCGCTGATCGGACAGGCG
>CAYHCR010000107.1:0-8310 GCA_964354895.1 uncultured Myxococcales bacterium
CCGCGCGCGAGCTCGAGCGCGGAGGCCGGGCGTCGGGCGACGACCCGGTGGTGGCCCGCTTCGGTCCCGGCGGGCACGGAGATCGCGAGCGCGAGGCTGCCGGCGCTGCCGGGCGCGAGCAGGGGGGGCGCCTCCGCGGACGCGACGAGCGGGCCGCCGGCGTCGAGCAGCAGTGCCGGTGCGAGCGGGACGTTGCCCTGGTTCTGCAGCCGCAGCCACGCCGTCGCGGCCTCCCCGGGCGCGAGGTGCAGCGCCGAGGGCTCGCAGGCCAGCGTGATCGCCTCGATCGCCTCGATCGTCTCCGAGACGACGAGCGACGAGGACGCAGGCCCTGTCGCGGTGAGCGTCACGTCGAAGCCGAAGCCCGGATCGGGCCAGCGCGCCTCGGACGCCGCGAGCGCGACGGTGAAGGCGACGGTGCGCGACTCGCGCGGCCGCAGCGTCACGGTCGCGTCGCCGAGCGAGGCCACGAGGCGCGGAGTGTTCGAGGACGCTGCGAGCGAGTACGTCTCGGCCGAAGCGCCCAGGTGCGTGACCTGCAGCCATCGACCGCCCGTCCGTCGGCCGCGAGACTCGTCGGTGGTCCTCGGATCATCGAGCAGCGCGAGCCGGACCTCCGGCGCCGCGGGAGGGAGCAGCACGAGCGGCAGCGTGACCGACGGCGCGAGGCCGAAGGGCCCCTCGGCCCGCACGTACGCGACCTCGGAGGCGGCGGCGGTGCCCGGCGGCGGGGTGAACGAGAGCCGGCCGCCCTCGAGCGCGGCCTGCCAGCCCGGCGGCGCGATCGCCTCGAGCGCAAAGCTGCCCGCGGCGTCGCTCTCGACCGCGACGTCGAACGCCACGCGCGTCTCGTCGGCGACGGGCGTCACGCGCAGCCGCGCGCGCGTCGCCGCAGGGAGCGAGAGCGTCGTCTGCAGCGCGCCGCCGGCGGCGAGCGTCGTCACCGTGCCGGCCGCGGTCGCGAGCGCCTCGCCCGCCTGCAGCGCGAGCGGCTGGCCCGCGCCGTCCTGCAGCACGACCGGCTCATCGAAGATCACCGCGCCCTGCAGCGCGAGCGTGACGTCGCTGCCGCCGAGCGCCGCGACGAGCGGCCCCTGCAGCGCGTCGTGCGCGCCGAGCCGCCACGCGCCGGCCTGCACGCTCGCGCCGTCGAGCGCCAGGGTGCCCGACGTGCCCGGGGCCCGCAGCGGGGAGCCCGCGGCGATCGCCAGCTCCGCAGAAGAGCCCGCCTCGCGCGCGCGCAGCGAGAAGCCGACGCCGCCCGAGCCGAGCCCGTAGAGCAGGGCCTCCGGCCCGGGGGATCCGAGCGCGGCGGGCGACCAGAGATCGAGCGCGCCGTCGCCCGTCGCCTCGAGCCGCGCGCCGCTGGACGTCCAGACGCTCTGCGGCCCGCGCCACGCGATCGCGCCGACGCCGAGCGAGAGCCCGTCCCGCTCGACGACGCTGCTCGATCCTTCGATGAGCGAGAGCGGCAGCGTGCCCTCCGGCTGCGTGACGAGCGTGGCCTGCAGCCCGCCGACGAGGCGCAGCCGCGCCGACGAGAGGCTGCCCTGCACGTCCCCGACCGCCGGGAGCACCACCTCTGCCGCAAAGCTGCCCGTCGCGCGCACGCGCTCCCACGGCGCCGCCGGGGAGGCGTCGACCACGCCGGCCGGCAGCTCCGTGCGGATCGGGTCGGCCATCGCCTGGGTCACGGTGTTCGCGGCGGCCGCGAACGCCTGCGCGGCGTCGCAGTAGCCCTCGACGAGGAACTCCACGACGTCGGGCGTTCCGTAGAACGTGTCGTCCGGCTCGACGTCGAGCGGGAACTCCGGCGGCATGTAGTCGAGCAGCTGGTAGACCGCCGTGCAGGGCTCGGAGCCGTGGAAGAACATCTCCGAGAGGTCCTGATAGGCGCCCTGCAGGATCTGCTGCGTCACCTCGCCGTGGCGGGTCTGGAGCTTCACGCAGACCGTCTGGGCGCCGTCGGCGCACGCGTTCGCCGCCGCGACGCTCGACACGATGAGGCCGAAGAGCGTCGAGGTGAATTCGGTCATGCTCGAAACCACCCCGAGCGCGCTCGGGCAATTGAGCTCGTCGCACGCGATCTGCCCGAGCATGGCGACGTACTCCGCGGCCGCGCCGCCCGTCCCGTCATCGAGCCGGCCCAGCCACTCGCCCCTGGGTCCCTGCTCGAGCCACGCCGCGCGCGGCAGCCCATCGAGCGTCACCGGCTGCTGCGGCACGAGCAGGGTGCGCCCCGCCTGCAGGGCGAAGAAGACCCGGCGCTGCGCCTCGGCCGAGAGCGGCAGGCCGCCCGCGAGCACGAGCCGCTCCGCCGCAGGCCCCGCGAGCCAGAGCATCGGCACGTCGGCCGCCGTCGCCTCGTCGAGCACGCGCACGGTCGAGACCGCGTCGACGCCCGTGATCGTCTCGAGCACGGCCGCCTCGAGCCGCGTGGCGGCCCAGCCGTACGCGCCGCGGAAGGCGCGCCGCTGGCGCAGGAGCTGCCCGGGCTCACCGATCGCGTCGAGCTGGGCGCGCAGCAGATCGATCCGCTGCCGCACGAGCCCGCCGGACTCCACGTGCACCACCGCGGCCGTGACGTTCGGCGCCTCCGGCACCGGCCGCTGCAGCAGCGACTGCGCGATCAGCCTCGTGCGCTGGCCGAGGTGCACGGCGTGCAGCAGCGCGGTGAGCGTCGCGAGCTCGGCGGCGTGTCCGGCCGCGAGGCGGCGATCCTCCGGCGCGATCGGATCGGTGCCCGGCAGCCCCGCGAGCGCGTCCTGCCGCGCCTGCAGCTGTGCGGTGAGCGCGGCGAGCCGCTCCTGCGCGGCGCGCGCGAGGCTCGGCGGCAGGGGAGCGGCCCCCACGAGGAGCGCGGTGCGGTCGATCGGATCGAGCAGCGCCTGCGCGAGCGCGGGGGAGCCGGTGTAGGGCAGGCCGAGGCGCATCGCTTCCCCGAGGCGATCGGCGAGCGGGCGCGAGAGGCGCTCGCCCTGACCGGGCTGCTGGCCGGGCGCGAGCAGCTCGAGCTCGACGAAGAGCGCGGTGGCGAAGCTGTTGGCGAGCCCGCCGCCGAAGTTGCTGGCGAGCTCGTGCACCTCTGCGCCTTCGTGGCGCAGCGAGACGCCCGGGCGCTCGAGGTCCTGCAGCTCGATCACGGGCCGGTACCACTTCTCGCTGGTGAAGAAGAGCATGCCGATCGAGCTGTCGACGTCGCCATCGATGAAGGCGAGCACGCTGCGGCCGACGAGCTCGCCGGCGCCGTGCACGACCTCGATCGCGGCCGGCTGCGTCGTCGGCTGGCCGAAGGTCGGCGTCCAGGTCTCGGGCGTGACGCGCAGCACGACGCGGTGGCGCTTCGCTTCGGGCACGCCGGTGAGGCGACCGTTGCCATCCGGCGCGCCCACGCTCGTCCCGAAGGCGGCGTCGCGGAACGAGGGCTCGAGCGCGACCCAGGCGCCCTCGACGAACGCCTCGACCCAGACGTGATCGGACAGGCGCGCGGCCATCGCCGCGTCGGGCGCGTCGGGCTCGAGCAGGATCGCGACGATCGCCGCGTCGGAGAGCGCGAGCAGCGTGTTCTTCCGCGAACGCTCGTCTGCGCCGAGCGCCGGCCGCGCCTCGACCGGCACGAGCGCGTAGAGCGCGTCGGGATCGCCCCGCAGCGCCGCCACGTCGATCGGCCGCCCCGCCCGCCCCGTCCGGCGATCGGCCGGGAAGAGCTCGCTCCACAGGCGCGTCACCTCGGCGGGCCCGAGCGCGCCGCGGACGTAGCCCGCCGGCACACCGCTCGCGCGCAGGAGCGCCACGAGCAGGTTCGCGCGATCCCACGCGTTCGCCGCGCGTCCGTAGAGCGCGCCGCGGGCGCCGTGGAGCGAGCCATCGTACGGCGCGTGATCGAGCTCCTGCTGGACGAAGCGGAGGATCCGCGCGGGATCGTGGCCGAGCAGCGCCGCCTGCCGCGCGACGACCGGATCCGACGGATCGGCGTCGGGGCTCGCGGCGAGCGCGTCGAACGGAAAGCCCTGCGGGTGGAGCACGACGGCGCGGCCCGTCGCGAGCACGGGCCGGCCGGCGACGAAGCCCTGGGCGAGCGCGGCCGGGAGCACCTGGCCCTCGCGCGCGGTCACCTGCAGCCGCACGCGCGCCTCGTCGCCGACCGCGAGCGTGCCGACGGGCCAGAGCAGCACGTCGCCGCGGCGGGTCGCGACCGGCCAGCTCTGCAGCACGTCCACGCCGGCGGGCGCGGGGAGCTGGAGCACGGCGTTCTGCAGCGGCGTCGGGCCCGCGTTGCCCAGGACGAGCTCGATCTGCAGCCCCTCCGCCGGGACGTCGGCGAGGCGGAGGGCGTTGGCGGTCGCGGTGACGACGGGGCGCGCGGCGGCCGACGAGGAGACGACGAGCAGGCCGAAGGCCAGCCCAAGGAGAGTCCGTGACGTCACGCTGCGCCCCCGCGCGATCGAGCGCCCGAGTCCCCCCCGAGCCGAAACGATCGAAAGCGCGACCTTATCCCACGCAGCCGCCCCACGGGCGGCCCGGAGGCTCCGCGCGACGCGGCCGGTCGGGCCCGCCGACGTCCGTCGTCGAGGCGCGCGACGCCTTGATCATCGCTGGCTTCCCCGTCGCGCTCCTCAAGGCGTGTCCGAAAATCGGCCCCGCACAGCGGGGACCGATTCTCGAATCACGCGCTTCGCGCGTGAAGCGCCTTGATTTGTTTGCTCCGCCCTACGGGCTCCGCCGCTGAAGATCCGCCCGAAAATGAGATTTTCGGACAGCTCTTCAGAGCAGCGGCGAGACGAGCTCCATCCGGCACAGCGCGATCGCCGCCAGCGCCAGCGGCGTCGCCACGAGCGGATCGTCCTCGCGCATGTCCGCCGAGGCGTTCTGGAAGCTCCCGTCCGGCCGCTGCTCCCGCAGCAGCGTGGCGGCCAGCGCCCGCAACAGTCGGCGCCGCTCGGGCGCGGCCATCGCGCCAGCCGCCCCGAGCGCCCGGATCGCGTGCGCCGCGCTCCACGCCCAGTAGTGCCGCACGCTGCGCCGCTGCAGCTCTCGCGCAGGCGGATACGCGCCCGGCGAGCCCGACGCGTCGAAGTTCCGCACGAGCCAGTCGCGCGCCGCCACCACGCGGGGGTGATCGCCCGGCACGCCGAGGCGCAGCAGCGCCCGCAGCCCCTCCGCGGTCATGCTGCCGTAGGAGCGGGAGCGAGCCCGGCCCGCGCGATCGACGCCGCCCATCGCCTTGTTCTGCGGCTCGTTCGCGGGGCTCATGAAGAAGCCGCCGTCGTCCCACGCCGGATCGCCGCCGTCCGCCGCGAAGTTCTGGCACCGCTCCACGAACGCGCGCGCGTGCGCCATCGACGGATCGTCCCGGGAGACGCCCGCGAACTGCAGCGCCGCGACCGCCGCGAGCGTCGCGGGAAGGTTTGCGGTCGAGAGATCGGGCACGGGATCCGGCGGGCGCCGCGGATCGTCAAAGTACGCCCAGCCACCGTGCGAGGGCTCGTGCGGCCCCCAGCCGGTCGCCTCGACGAGCTGGCGGCGCTTGAGCGCCTCTGCAAAGCGGGCCCGCGACGGCGCCGCCTCGGGGCTGCCGTCGGGCAGCAGCGCGAGGGTCCCGAGCGCGTGGGTGTAGAGGGGATATGGAAGGTATGCCGGCGCGTCGGTCCCCGCGAGCCCGTGGAGGAAGTGCGTGCCCCGCTCGAAGGCCGCGCGCGTCGCGCCGTCGCCGACGGGCGAGAACGCGAGCGCCTTGACGATCGGCGGAGTCAGCGCGGTCCCGTCCTTGAACGCGCTGTAGACGTCGGAGTGAAAGCCGCCGTCCTCCCCCTGCCGACCGACGAGGAAGGCGAGCCCCCGCGCGATCGACGCGTCGAGCGCCTCGAGCGAGGGCCCCTCCGCGATTGGCGGCGGCGGCGCAGGCGGCGGCGCAGGCGGCACACCTGCGCACGCCGCCGCGCCCAGCAGCAGCGCGATCAGCCCTGCCCGGTGATCGCGGCGCCCGTCGGCTTCGGCGCGTTCTGCGCGAGCAGCACGAGCAGCGCCGCCGCCGTGCAGAAGGTCCGTCCGGTGATGCAGTGGTGCCCCGTCCACGAGCCGTCCCCGTTCTGCACGCGGCCGAGGTTCGCCTGCATGCCCTCGTTCCACGCCTGCCACTCCTTGCCGCCCTTCACCAGCAGCGCCTCGGAGACCATCATGTACGAGAGGAACTCCTCGCCGCCGTTGCTGCCGAAGCCCGAGACGAAGCCGGGATCCGCGAGCCGTCCGACGAGCGCGACCTGCGCCTGATCGTTCGCCTTCTTCGTCTCCGCGATCCGCGCGAGCTCCCGCTTCGCCTGGTCGCGGTCCTCCCCGCCGGTCGCCTCGCGCGCACGCCGCGCATAGTAGGCCTCGCGCGACTCGTTCGTCGTCGTCGCGTCCTGCATCGCGCCCGCCGTCGCGGCCGCGCCGTAGAGCGCCACGCCCGCGTCCCCGGAGCCTCCGCCGAAGCGGCCGGTCGCCGCGTCGAACTGGCCCTTCGCCCATCCCTCCGCCTTCGCGAGCGCGCCCTCGGGCACCTTTGCGCCCGCCTGCGCCGCGCGGTTGAGCCCCTTGGCCGCCATGCCCTGCGAGAGCACCGGCGCCCAGCCGCCGCCCGCCATCGCGCCGTCGGGGCCCTGGTGCTTCTCGATCTTCCGGACGATCTTCTCGACCCCGGCCGTCACGCGCGCCTCGAGCGCGGCGTCGCCCGCGCGGCCCTTGACCTCCGAGAGGAAGGTCAACGCGACGAAGGTGTCGATGTACGGCCCGATCTTCCCCTGCACGCGCGTGCCGGTGACCTGCGTGACCTTCAGCGAGGCGTCGTCGGAGGCCTCGACCTCGGAGAGCACGTAGACCACCGCGCGCTTCACGTTCGCGGCGTAGGGACCCTCCGCCGCCGTGGAGCCCGAGCGCAGCAGCGCGAGCGCCGCCATGCCCGTGTCCGCCACGTTCGACACCGACGCGAGCGCGCCCCCGCTGCCCATCGAGGTCGCCTCGTCGCCCTGGCCCCACCCACCGTTCGGCTGCTGGTGCGCGGCGAGCCAGGCGAGGCCCTTCTTCGCGGTCTCCTGCGTGTTCGGCGCGACGACGGGGGCCGCCGCAGCGAAGGCGGGCGACGCGAGCATCGGGCCGGCGAGCGAGACGGAGAGAGCGACGGACAGGATCTGCTTGTGCCAGTTCATGGGGGAGGAGCCTCCGGCGCCGGCGTCAGGCCGGCGGATGAGGTCGTTCCACGCACGGGCGGGAAAAAGGATCTGAGGCCGTCTGGTGGCACGTCCCCTCGCCGCAGCGGGAGGCGGTCTACCGGCACGTCCCGTCGACGCAGCGGTCCGGCGCGTTGCAGCCTACTGGCAGGTCCCGTCGACGCAGGGGTCCGGCGCGTTGCAGCCTACTGGCAGGTCCCGTCGACGCAGCGGTACGGCACGTTGCAGTAGTTGGCGAGCTCACGCACGTCGCAGCCCTGCCCCTGGTTGCGCGGCCCCCAGTACGAGAGCGGCACGACGAGCTCCTCGCTGCGCGCGTTGCCCGAGTCGACGAGCGCCAACCGGAGCTGCGTGACCTGGACGACGGTCGCCGAGAAGAACCCCGGCGCGTCGATCTGCCCCTCGAACGAGGTCAGGCCCGACACGTCGTTCTGGAAGCCCGAGACGATCTCGGCGGCGTCCCCGATCCCGTCGCCGTCTGTGTCGATCGCCGGCGCGGCCGCGCCCACCGGGTTCTCGAAGCGGATCCAGAAGCCGAGCACGTCCGCGTCCGGATCTTCGCCCGACAGCCGCAGCACGAAGTCGTTTCCACCCTGCGGGCCACCGCGCACCGCCAGCGCCCCACCGATCGCGGGCGGGGTGTTCGTGACGCAGGTGCCGCCCGCGCAGCGCGTCCCTGCGACGCAGCGCGCGCCGTCACCGCACGCCGCGCCGAGCGGCGCGTAGGGGAGCACCCGGACCGTCAGCGTGAAGAGCGCGATGGGGTCCGGGATCTGCGCGTCGACCACGAAGAAGAGCTCGTCCCCGATCGCCACCTGCTCGAGCTCGGCGGTCACCGCGGTCGCGACGCAGAGCTGCTCACTCGCGGCGTCGGCGCAGCTCGTCCGCGCGTAGAGCCGCAGCGGGCGATCCGAGTCGAGCAGCGCCTGCAGCAGCCCCGCCGCGTCCGCGACCCACCGGTAGACGACCTCGTGGCCCGGCCCGCCGCAGGAGCCCTCCTGCTGCAGCGTGGCGAGGCCGAAGTCGCCCTCGACGGAGAGCTCCGGCCCTGTGCGCGTGCCGACCTCCGAGAGCTCGATCGGCGCGCCGCAGCCCGGCTCGATCG
>CAYHCR010000108.1:0-8309 GCA_964354895.1 uncultured Myxococcales bacterium
CGGCCACGAGAAGGGCTCGTTCACGGGCGCGATCGGGAGCCGACCGGGCGCGTTCGAGCGGGCGTCGGGCGGCACGATCTTCCTCGACGAGCTCGGCGAGCTGCGGCTCGATCTGCAGCCCAAGCTCCTGCGGGTGCTGGAGAATCGCGAGGTCCGGCGCGTCGGCGGCAACCAGGTGATCGAGGTCGACGTGCGCGTGATCGCCGCGACGAACCGCGACCTGGCGAAGGAGATCGAGGCCGGAAACTTCCGCGAAGATCTCTACTTCCGCCTCTCCGTGATCAACGTGCAGCTCCCGCCGCTGCGCCAGCGCAAGGACGACCTGCCGCACATCATGAAGATGCTGCTGGCGAAGCCCGACATCGTCACGCGCCACGGCCGCAAGCGCTTCACACCCGAGGCGATGACGCTGCTGTCGAACTACCCGTGGCCCGGCAACATCCGCGAGCTCGTCAACGTCGTGCAGCACGTGCTGACGTTCGCGGACGGCGACGTGATCGACGTGGCCCAGCTCCCGCCGCGGTTTCAGGGCCAGGAGCAGAAGGTCGCCGTCCCCTTCAACGAGCACCTCTCGTTCAAGGACGCCAAGGAGCAGCTGCTCGAGACCTTCGAGCGGGAGTACCTCTCGTCGATCCTCAAGCGCTGCGAGGGCAACATCTCCCGCGCGGCGCGCGAGTCGGGGCTGCACCGCAAGTCGATCGAGCGCCTCGTCAAGAAGTACGGGCTCGACGCCCGCGCGATGAAGGGCGGGAAGGGCGAGTAGGCGCGTCGGGCGATCGGCCGCGCAGGTGGGTGTGCGTCGCACTCGACGAGGCGGCGCGACGCTCCTGCTGAGTGAAAACGGCAGGTTACGCCGGGTGCGAGGCTCGATGCCGCGCTCATCGCAGAAGTCCGATCGTCCGATGCGGCCCGCCGCAGCCCCACGGTACGCTCCCGATCGATCACGGAGGCGGATGACCATGCTCTCAGCCCGACGCAACCGCAGCACGACCGACGTCGCCCGGCCCCAGGCCGGCCAGGCGTTCGCCGGCCCGCAGGCCGGCCAGGCGTTCGCCGGCCCGCAGGCCGGCCAGGCCGCGGTCGAGACGGCCATCGTCCTGCCGCTGATGCTCTTCCTCATCCTCGGCCTGCTGCAGATGAACCTCGCCTACCAGGCGCGTATGGTCGCGGAGTACGCGGCCTACAACGCGGTCCGGAGCGGTTCGCTGCACAACGCCAGCAAGAAGGCGATGCGCAACGCCGCGCTCGCGGTCCTGCTGCCGACGGTCGCCAACCCGTTTCCGGGTCAGATCGCCTCGGTCGCGCCGACGACGGGGGCGCTGCCGTGGGCCGAGAAATACCTCATCGCGACGGTGGCCAGCGGCAAGTATCTCTCGACGCTCGGAATGATGGACATCGTCGAAGTGAACGTCTGCAACCCGAGCACCGAGATCATCCCGGACACGGACCTCCTCGACACCAAGGAGCTCGACTTCGATGATCCGGCCCGTTCCTCGCTCATCGCGACCGGCAGCCGCAGCCAGAATTCGGTCGACAAGCTGCGCCGCGGTCGCCTCTCGATCCAGCTCACGTACAACTATAATATGCCGATCCCCTTCGCGAACTGGGTGATCTGGCAGATGCAGACGGGCTCCCACATCGTCGACACGCTGCGGCTCAAACCCAAGTCCCGGTTCGGTATGCCCGAGATCCCCGACTTCGGGAGCAAGTACTGGCAGGTCGGCCAGTTCGCAAAGCAGTACATCATGCCCATCCGGGTCGATTACTCGATGCGCATGCAGTCGAACCTCTTCGTGAAGGGCGCGCCTGCCGATTATGCGCTCCCGGAGCAGCACGGCGGAGAGTGCGTGACGTACCGGGGCAACTAGTACCGAGTCGAACAGGGTCCTGCCTCGGCCCTTCCGCGTGACGTGTCTCGCCTGACGAAATGATGCCGGAGAAGAACCCATGATCTTGGCCCGCCGAAACCACCGCCGCCGCGAGCAGGGACAGGCCATGGCGCTGGGCGCGCTCACGATGGCGATCCTCGCCGCCTCGATGCTCTTCACGCTCAACGTCGCCAACGCGACGCACGAGCGCGTGCGGCTGCAGTCGCACGCCGACTCCATCTCCTACTCCAAGGCGGTCGAGGTCGCGCGCGCCTTCAACTACTTCGCCTACACGAACCGCGCGATCGCCGCGACGGTCGTCTCGATCACGTCGCTGCACGCGTGGATGACGATCGCCACGAGCGTCGTGCAGGCGTGGAAGGCGGCGCGCTGGGCGTGGATCATCATCCTGCTGACCGAGATCGGCAAGATCTGCATGCACAAGTGGTGTCTCGGCCTGAAACACATCGGCCATGCCATCAAGGCCTTCAAGTCCTACAGGGCCTACAATAAAGAATATAAAAACAAAAAAGACCAGGTGAAGGACCTCGACAAGAAATTCGAGGACGCCGTCGGGTCGATGGGCACGTACATGGCGACCGTGCACGCCTCGCAGCAGAGCGTGCAGGGCGCCGTGCTCAAGAACACGCTCTTCACGGACTGGGACGACGAGCTCAAGCAGACGAACTCGTCGAAGATCGACGATGCGACGCCGCTGCTCCTCAAGGCCGTGAACATGAAGCTCTTCGCGGACTCGCTCGACAACCCGACGCCGCTGCTCAATGGCGACAACGACGACAAAGAGACGCGTCGGCGCTCCGAGCTGCAGTACATGTCGAACTCGACGCGCTACAACCGCGGCCTGATCTCCAAGGACTGGGTCGCGCGGCGCGGCTTCATCGACGTCATGCTCGGCTGGATGCGCCTCTGGATCCCCGGGATGGGCACGTTCTACGACAGCAAGCACGCCAAGCTCGATGTGAAGCTTGCCTTGATCATCCCGTTCGGTTCGGGCTCCTCCAAGGTCCTCATGAAGGGGGACGGGCTCTCGCGCATCCAGCGCAGCGGGCGTGACTCCCGCGCTATGGACTCCGAGCTGGCGATCGGCTCGCAGGAGCCGGGCGGGCTCGTGCTGCTGATGACCGACTGCGCGGATCACTTCCCCTCGATGGGCTTCTGGTTCTGGACCGCGCGCTCCTGGGTGCGGTCGGACTCGACGAAGAGCGGCTCTGCGAGCGGCGCCCACCGCCCCTCGGGCGACAGCCACGACGGCAGCGTCGATCACGAGCTGCAGTCTTCGATCCTCTTCGGCCTCGGCGGCAAGTGCTTCGCGGATGGTCGGTGCTTCATGAAGTACGACCCGGGTGACACGAGCGGAGACACCGGCGGCGCGAGCGATCCGCACACCTCGCTGATGTTCGTGCGTGACCGGATCGACAACCAGCAGTTCGTCTACTCGACGGCGAAGCTCAATCTGCGCAACTTCGACGCCGGTTCCGCCACGCCGGGCGCGGCGGGAGAGTCGGCTGCGGCGAAGCAGGCGTGGGAGATCCGCGACGACGGGACGATGAAGTTCAAAGACCTCGACGGCTCGGACGTCGACTTCGCGCTCACGCCGACGAGCGACGCCTATGCCATCTCCAAGTCGATGGTCTACTACCACCGGCCGCGGTCGTGGCGGGAGCCGCCGAACTTCTGGAACCCCTACTGGAAGGCCAAGCTCCATCCTTTCACCGAGTGGGACGCAGCGGCCGTGGCGGCGATGGGCGGCGCGGACGCCGCGGCGGCCGGACTCAGCTTCCTCGTGGCGATGCAGGTGAACCCATGAGCCGCTCGTTCGCCGGATCCAGCTGCCGCGCGCTGCTCCGCCGGAGTCGTCGTCGGGACGGACAGGCCGGCAACGCCGCCTCCGAGCTCGCGATCCTAATGACGGCGTTCGTGCCGATCGTCATGTACAGCATGATGCTCAACGACATGATGCACCACCGCCTGGATCTGCAGGAGGTCGTGATCTCCTCGGCGTGGGACTACACGTCGTTCAGCTACTACCGCATGGACAGCGGTGCGATCGCCGGATCGTCTGCGGCGCTCAAGCTGCTGTGGTGCGACCACAACGGCTCGGTGGACGGTGAGACCATCGCGGAAGACTGCGACGGGCTCGACTCGGACACCGACAAGAAGATCCATTCGCGGGACGCCGTCGCGGCGCACCGCTACTGGAAGGGTGGCGGCGCCAAAGAGATCACCTGCACGGTCAACACGGACTACCGCAAGGACGAGCTGAAGCTGCTCGGCTTCGACCCGTTCGTCGACAAGGCGCACAACTTCACTTCGGGTGGGCTCATCCAGTGCGCGGCCGCGGTCAACGTCTACAACACCTTCCTCCCGGTCGACTTCAACCCGACCAACCAGGAAGAGCCGGTGAAGCTCGCGCAGAAGGAGCGGATGGAGGGCGACCAGCTCAACCAGGCCGAGAACCTCAACGAGAACAAAGACATCGATCACTGGACGTACAAGTACGACTACGCGCTCATGACCGACACCTGGTCGATCGACGCCTCGGGCACCGATCACTGGGAGGGCGGGACCACGTCGAACTTCAGCAGCGGCCAGCGGGGCGGCACGCTCAACTCAGACACCGACACGGCGCAGTACAAGCGGAGCAAGCACTTCCGGCCGAATATTCCGGGATCGCTCGCCGACATCCCGTGGCTGCTCGCGCAGGTCGACATGTCGAGCTTCTTCCGGCAGGGATACTCGGACGAGTTCTTCTTCCTCGACAAGATGGCGTACGGCTGGAGCCTCATGCCGTCGATCCTCGGCCACAACTCGGCGCAGTTCGAGATGACCGCGATGAGTCCGCGCGGCTCGCCGGCCCGCCAGAGCCGCGACGGCTGGAACATGTATTCGACGCCGTACGAGATGCCGGGCCAGACGGACCACGAGTACCGCGTGCGCTACAACAAGCGCGCGGACGGCGCCCGCAAGGAGTCGTACTACATGGGCTGCCGCAAGCCGTACGCAGAGGGGTGCTGATCATGTCCGCCACGCACCCGCAGGAGCAGGGCCCCGCTGGCTGGGGCAAGGCGCTGGTCGGCTTCGGCGTGCTCGCCGTGCTCGGCCTCGGGCTCATCTTCGACGCGCCGAAGCGTGCCGACGCGGACGCCGCGCCGACGCCGGCTCCGGCGCCGCGCGACGAGGGCCTCGAGCTGCGCAGGATGTATTTCCCGACGCACCCGCTCGAGCAGCCCATGCCGTCGCTGGACGGCGTGGAGGCCCAGGGCGTGGACCTCCGCATCGGCTCGACGTTCGTGCCGCGGCCGGTCGACGAGGTCTATCACTGGTACCTGGAGCAGCTCGACTCGGACGAGACGGTGGTCTTCGGTCAGAACGATCCGCAGGGCATGACCTACCTCTCCTACGTCTCCAAGGACACGCCCGGCCGGCCGATGACGCTGACCCTGCTGCCGGACGGCGAGGGGACCATCGTGATGTCTTCGGGCGCGGACACGCGCGGCCTGCTGGAGGCGCAGCCGATGCCGGCTGACCTTCCGGCGCCCCCGGGCGCGCACGGGGTCTACGTGGTGCGGACCGCCGCGACGCAGCGAACGCTGCGCTACGACGTGCCGACGCCGCCGGAGCAGACGACGGCGTGGCTGATGACGAACCTCGCGGCGGCCGGTTGGGTCAAGAGCACGAGCACGACGATGTCCGGCGCGGGCATGCTGCAGGTGAGGCGCGGCGCGGCGACGGCCTCGTTCATGGTGAAGCCCGACCCGACCGGGGCCGCCTCGAACGTGCTCGTGGTGATGATGGGTGAATCGGACGGGTTGGCGCCCGTCGTCAAGGCAGGCGACGCCGAGTAGGTCTTGGAGAATTCAGGCTCGACGTGCGCGTCGGCCTCTGGAGGATGAGAATGCGGAAGATCATGGCAGGGCTCTTTGCTGCAGTGCTGCTCGCTCCGATGGCGGCGGCGGCCGGTGAGTGCGAGTCGAGCTGCTCGGAGATGGTCAAGGAGTGCAAGAAGGGCTGCACCATGATCCCGATGGCGCCCGACGCGAAGGCGGCGTGTCCGGAGCAGTGCGGCAAGACCGAGAAGCAGTGCATGGAGATGTGCAAGCGCGGCGACTTCGACAAGCCGGAGAGCGAGCTGGAAGACGGCCACGGCAAGCACTGATCGATGACCGGATCGCTGGCGGCCGTCGTGGTCCTCTGGGCCGCGGCGGCCGTCGTCCCTGCACCGGAGGAGAGCGACAGCCTCCGCGTCGCCGACGCGTCGGACGGCGTCGAGCGGCTGCTCAAGCGCAAGCTCTGCCCGGCGTTGCGGCAGGACGCGCGGCTCGCGGCCGATCTCTTCACGCCGAGCCTTTCGGCCTCCTCCCTCGAGCAGCGCACGGTGACGCCGGCGGTCGGCGGAGCGCCGGAGCTGCGCACGTTCGGCGCTGACCGGCCGCAGGAGCGCGGGGCGTTCCTGGCCGCGCTTGAAGCGCAGCTCGCGGACGTCGCGGTGCGCTCGCGCTGTGGGATCGGCTTTCACCGATTCGTCCTGCAGAGGCGCCCCTCCAGGATCGCGGAGCTCGCGTTCGAGTGGCGGATGGCCGGGGTCGCTCCCGACGGCCGGCTGATCCTGGAGACCGGAGAGGTGGTCGCGCGCGCGGAGGTCGACGCGGCGGGCGCGTGGAAGCTCTCGCGCCTCTCGCTCGGCGCGCGGCGTCGGGTGACGGCGGACGGCCCGCGCTTCGCGGAGGTGACGGCGGCGGCGGGCGTGAACGAGCGGCTCGCCGAGCGACTCGTCCCGTACGATCTCTCCGGCGACGACTTCAATTCGGATGATCTCGACCGCGGCGGGCTCGCGGCAGCAGACGTCGACGGCGACGGCGACGTCGACCTCTACGTGATGGCCGACGGCAGAAACCTCTACTACCGCAACCGCGGCGACGGCACGTTCGAGGAGGTCGGAGAGCAGGTCGGCCTCGCGGATCGCGGCAACGGACGCGGCGCGGTCTTCGTCGATCTCGACGGCGACGGCGACCTCGATCTCGCGTTGGCGAACAAGGCGCGCGAGCAGACCTCGGGCGCGCTGCTGCTCTTCGAGAACACGGGTGGAGGACAGTTTCGCAAGGCCGGTGAGCTCGCGCGCGGCCTGCGGGAGCTCCTCCACGTGACGGCGGGAGACGTGGACGGCGATGGCGATCTCGACCTGCACGTGGCGGCCTACGGGCCGCGGCCCGGGCGCTCGCCGGACGATCTGCTCGACGACGCGCAGGGCGCGCCGGATCTGCTGCTGATCAACGAGGGGCGCTTCCGGTTCGTGGATCGCGCGAAGGCGTGGGGCGTGCAGGATCGCGGCTGGACGCTCGCGTCGACGCTCGTCGATCTGACCGGCGACGGCCGGCCGGAGCTCGTGGTGGCGGATGACTTCGGGCGCAAGCGGCTCTACCGCAACCTCGGCGATCGCTTCGAGGACGTCTCGCTCGCGGCGGGGCCCGGCCATGAGCGCGCGAACGGCATGGGCGTCGACGTGGGCGACTGGGACGGCGACGGCGCGCTCGATCTCTACTTCTCGAACATGCACAGCAACGCCGGTCAGCGGCTCGCGCACGGCGTCGCGCTCTCGCCCGAGCTTAAGGCGCGGATCGATCGCGCCTCGCTCGGCAATACACTCTGGCTCGGCGGCGACGGGCTTCGCTTCACGGAGCGCGCCGCCGCAGAGGGCGTCGCGGACGGTGGTTGGGCGTGGGGCGTACAGCTCTTCGACGCAGATCTGGACGGGAGGCTCGACGCCTATTCGCCGTGTGGATACCTCACACGACGAAACGACGATGATCTTTGAATGCCGTACTGGCGCCTGGTCCTGGCGTCTCAACAGAAGGGGAGAGCGGGGATGCTCGCGGGGATGGACTTCCCCGTCGATCTCCGCGGCGTCTCGTTCTCGGGGCGTGAGCGCGACCGCCTCTTCCTGCGCACGTCTGCAGGCGCACCGGCGCTCGATGTGTCGTCGATCGCAGGCGTAGATCTCGTCGGCGATGGCCGCAGCGCGGCGGCGGTCGACCTCGACGGCGACGGAGATCTGGATCTCGTCGTGCGGGAGCAGCAGGCGCCGCAGCTGCGGATCTTCCGCAACGACGGCCCGAACGGCGGCTCGATCGAGGTGCGGCCCGGCGTCGTCGGCGCGAACGTGCTCGCGGTCGCGAATGGGCGCGTGATCGCGCGACCGGTCCTCGCGGGCGCCGGCTATCTCACGCAGACGCCGCCGGTCGTGATCGTCGGGCTCGGCCCGGCCGATCGGGCCACGCTCCTCGAGGTCCGCGTCCCGAAGGGCACGGTCGTGACGCTCCGCGACGTCCCGGCCGGCTCGATCGTCGAGGTGAGCCGCGAAGGGACGGCGACGGTCCGCCCGCGGCCCGCGGCGCCCTCGCTCGGGCGGGGCTACAAGGCCCG
>CAYHCR010000109.1:0-8307 GCA_964354895.1 uncultured Myxococcales bacterium
GCATGAGCTCGGGGCGGTCGTGCCGTTCGCCGGCGCGCCGACGCTGCACGTCACGGCGCCGAGCGTGCGCGGGCTCGACGCCTCACGCCCGTCCCCCGTCCTGCGCGTGCGGATCCTGCGCGCGATCGAGGGCGGCTTCGAGGAGGTCGCCGCCGGCGACGGCCCGACGCTCGACTACACGCCGGATCGCGCGGGCGCCTATCGCGCCGAGATCCGCATGCTCCCGCGCCACCTCGTCGATCGCCTCGGCGCGTGGCGCGACGCGGCGGTCGCGGTCGATCTGCCGTGGATCTACGCGAACCCGTTCTACGTGCAGTGACGCGGGCGCACCGGCGCCGACCCGTCAGCGCTCGGCGAGCTGCTCCTCGCCGAGCAGCTGCCGCAGTTCGTCGAACGCGATGACGCCCGTCTGCACGAGGGCGAGCGCCTGCGCGCGGAACGGCGCGAGCCCCGAGCGGCGAGCGGTCTCCCGCAGCGCGTCGAGCGGCGCGTGCGCGGCGATCGCCGTGCGCAGCGCGGGGCCGGCCGGCAGGTGCTCGACCACCGCCACGCGGCCGTAGGTCCCGCGCCCCTGGCACTTGCCGCAGCCGCGACCCGCGGAGCTCGTGAAGTCCTGCGGCACGCCGGTCGGGAAGACCTCCGCGAGCCTGGCTGCGGTCGGCCTGGCGGGGGCGGCGCACGCCTCACACGTCCGCTTGGCGAGCCGCTGCGCGAAGACCGCGCGCAGCTCTGCGGCGATCGTGTTCGGGTGCTGGCCCAGATCAAAGAGGCGCTGCACGGCGTCGACCGCGTCGTTGCAGTGCAGCGTCGCCAGCACCAGGTGGCCCGTCTGCGACGCCCGCAGCGCCTCGAGCGCCGTCTCGCCGTCGCGGATCTCGCCCA
Organism: uncultured Myxococcales bacterium; assembly: GCA_964354895.1. Taxonomy (GTDB): domain Bacteria; phylum Myxococcota; class Myxococcia; order Myxococcales; family Vulgatibacteraceae; genus CAYHCR01. The sequence continues at coordinate 883 of CAYHCR010000109.1, forward strand.
CGAGGATCACGTCGGGATCTTCGCGGACGAAGGCGCGCATCGCGTCCGCGAAGTGGAAGCCGATCTCCGGGCGGACCTGCGTCTGCTGGACGCCGTCGAGCGCGTACTCGATCGGGTCCTCGACCGTGATCACCTTGCGCGTCGCGTCCCGCGAGAGCACCTGCAGCCCCGCGTAGAGCGTCGTTGACTTGCCTGATCCGGTCGGGCCCACCACGAGCACGAGGCCGCTCGGCTCGTCGAGCGCGCGGCGGAAGGCGTGCGCGAGCGCGGCAGAGAACCCGAGTTGTTCGATCCCGAGCCGCGGGGCGTCCTGCGGCAGCAGCCGGATCACCACATGCTCGCCATGCAGCGACGGCTGCGTCTGCAGGCGCAGATCGAACAGCCGGTCGCCCGCGGCGATGGAGAAGCGGCCGCCCTGCGGGAGCCGCCGCTCCGCGATGTCCATGCCGCCCTTCACCTTGAGCACGTTGACCAGCCCGAGCAGCTGTGCGGGTGTGAGGTGGTATCGAGTCAAGTCCTGCAGGTCACCGTCGACCCGCAGTCGCACCCGGACCTGCTCCCCGTAGCGCTCGAGGTGCACGTCGCTCGCGCGCTCGCCGATCGCGTCGGCGAGGATCGCGTCGACGAGCGCGACGAGCTCCTGATCGAGATCGCCGCCGAGCAGGACGTCGTCGGTGGAGGCGGAGCCACGCGCCGGCGCTCGTCGGCCGGCCTGACCCAGCTGCAGCGCCCGACGGAGCCGGAGCAGATCGTTGGGCGTGATGAGCGCGAGCTCGACGCGCGCGCCGCCGAGCGCCCACGCGAGCTCCGGCACCGAGACGTCGGGATCCGTCGTCGCGACGATCACGGCGTCGTCATTCCTGCAGACCGGCACGACGTGATGGCGATCGAGGAAGCGCGCCGAGACCGAGCTCCAGAGCGTCGGGTCGGCGTCGAGCAGCAGCTTCTCGACCTCGGCGAGCGGGAGGCCGCGCTGCGCCGCGAGCACCCGGAAGAGCTCCCGCTCGCCGACGAGGCCCGTCTCGAGCAGCGCCTCGCCGAGCCGCTGGTGCGCCGCGCGCGCGCTCGCCGCCGCCCGCTCCATCTCCTCGCGGGAGGCGTCGCCCGCCAGTACGAGGAGGTCTCCGAGGCGACGAGGCGGCACGTCCGGCACGGGGCTCTCCGGCGCTCGTCAGCCCTCCTTCGGGCGCTGGTCGAGCGGGCAGGTGTTCAGGCCGAGCAGAGAGTAGATCGGACACGAGCCGAGCGGGCCGGTGGCGAGCGGCACCAGCCCCAGCGGCCCCCACAGGGTCTGCGGTCCGAGCACCGTGATCGAGAGCAGCCCGAGGCCGAGCGCCACGCGCGCCGCCCGATCGATCGTGCCTTCATTCTTCGCGAAGAGCTTCATGACGTCCTCCGGGGCGCGTCCGCCGCGCCCGCCGTTCCCGACGTAGGAGCCAGGTCGGGCGGCCGACGATTCACCGGCGAATCATCCGCCGCCGAAGCAGCACCGCCGCGAAGCCGCATGGGACATCTCTGCGGGCCAGCAGCAGAGCTGTCCGGCGTCTTCAGTACAGCGGCAGAACGTGCAGCTGGCAGGAGGCGCCGGGCTCCTTGTCGCCGTTGGTCTCGAAGCCCCAACCACCCAGGAGCACGAGGCCGAGGTCGGGGACGATCCCGGAGCCGCGGAAGCCGAGCGCGCCAGGCATCGCCGGACTCGCGAACGCAGCCCACGGGGTACCCGTCGCGGCGAGGTCGAGCCACTCCGCACGGTAGAGGCCGCTGTCCCACTCCCGGCCGTTCGCAGCCTTGAAGCCGCCGACGAGCAGGAGCAGGTCCCGCGACGGCGCGAGGTGCATCGCGGCCGCAGTCCGCTGCCACTCCGGTTCGCCGAGCTCGGTCGCGGCCCTCCAACCGTTCGCCTCGAGCCGCCAGGGTCGCGCCAGCGCGGCGTCCGCGAGCAGCACGTCTTTCCCGGGCGAGCCGCCCAGCAGCAGGAAACTGCCGTCGAGGAGCGGACCGGCGAGGCTGGCGCGCGCGCGCGGCGGTGGCGCAGGTTCGCTCGGGAGCTCGTGCCATCCGGCGACGTCGAAGATCCAGGTGTCGGCGAGCGCGGCGTAGGAGCAGCCCGTCGGCTGGCACGCATAGCCGCCGACGAGGACCAGCCGAGCCGGCGCAGGCGCGACGCCTTCGCCCCTCCAGCCGTCGTCGACGGCGTAGGCCGCGGCGAGCCGCGCGGAGGGTCCCTCCGTGCCCGGCGTGAGCGGCTGGAAGCCCGTCGCGTCGTCATGCACCCACGTCTCGGCGAAGCCGCCGCCACCCGGGGACCGGCCGCCGAAGAGAAGCGTGCAGGGAGGCGTTCGCTCCAGCGCCACGCAGAGCGGCGCCGGGAGCCCCGCCAGGACGTGTCCGTACCGCGGCGCTGGTCCGCTGCCGTCCGCTGGCAACGGGAGCGGCGCCCAGTCGGCAGCGAAGCCTGTGGCGCTCTCCAGGATCGTCAAGCGATGCAGGTCATTCGCGGCGGTGGCGACAGACGCCCCCGTCGTGAACGCGGTCGCGCCAGAGAAAACCAGCATCGAGCCGTCGCTGCGCACGGCGAGGGGGCTCGACTCCCGCGCGATCGGCCAGCCGTCGACGCCGCACGCCGGCGAGAGCGATTCCACCGCAGAGAAGACGCACCCGTCCGAGCAGCGCTCGCCGCACCGGCGCTCGCCGCAAGCCGCGCCTCCGCAGCCGGGCGCGCAGCACGTGGCCTCCCAGCACCGCCCGGAGCCGCAGGTCTCATCCGCGTCGCAGCGGTCGCCGACCTCACCGAGGGAGGGCTCGTTCGAGACCACGCAGGCGCCGGAGCTGCAGAGCTGACCTTCGTCGCAATCCAGCGCGCTCTCGCACCCGGGCGGCGCCTCCTGAGGCGACTCCGACAGCAGCAGGCAGCCCCAGAGCGGGAGCAGGCCAAGGAGGAGGGAGGCGCGACGCATGGCCGGGACGGTAGCACTCGCGCCCATGAGATCCCTGTCGCGCCCCGACGCTGCCCCCTGGCGCGCCGGGGGCTCGCGGGTCGGGCGCGCTGCGCTAGGCTGTCGGCAGGAGGGATCGATCATGCGTACGTATCTGTTCGTCGCGGGCCTCGTGCTCGCGTTGCCGGGCTTCGCTTCCGCGGTGCCCTGCGCCAGCAACGCCGACTGCCCCGAGGGCGAGCTCTGCGAGACGTCGGGTGAGTGCCCGCCGTGCCCCGGCGACGGGACGCCGTGCGACGACACCTGCACGACGACGAGCGAGTGCAGGGCGTACGAGCAGGAGCCGCCCGCGGTCGCCGGTCCGATCTGCGCGGCCGACGCCGACTGCCCGTACGGCTTCGCCTGCCTCGAGGTGGAGGTCGGTGGGATCGCGTGCGACTGCGCCTGTCCCGGCTGTGAACCGGGCGTCGAATGCCCGCCCTGCGAGTGCGGCGGCTGCATCGACACCCCGCCCGCCGCCGAGCTGCGCTGCGTCTTCGTCGCGGCCGCGTGCGACGCCGACGCGGACTGCGCCGGTGGCTTCGAGTGCGCTGCGCAGGAGGTCTGCAGCGGTGGCGGCAGCTCCGGCTGCGCCTGCCCCGAGTGCGACCCGGCGCTCGGCGAGTGCCCGCCGTGCGACTGCCCGCCCCCGGCGGATCCGGTGCCGGACGAGTGCACGACGGTCGCCGCCTGGTGCATGCCGCCGCAGATCGCCTGCGCGGACGCGGCCGCCTGCCCGACCGACTGGACGTGCGAGTCGATGGACATGGGCGGCGGTTGTGACTGCGCCTGCATGTGTGATCCCACGCTGCCGGAGTGCGGGCCGTGCGACTGCGGCTGCCCCGAGCCGGCGGTCGAGTCGTACTGCCTGCCGCCGGGCTGGGCCGCGATCATGGACGACCTCGTCGAGATCGGTGGTGGCGGCTCGCAGGAGGGCGGCGTCGACTTCGCGAACGGCGAGGAGCCGCGTGCGACCAATGGCGCGGACGAGACCGGCGGCGGGAGCGGCGCCGGCACGACGGAGGAGGCCGACAGCGGCGGGTTCTTCAGCTGCTCCGCGGGCCCGGGCCCGGCGAACCTCGCGTTCGTGGCGCTCGGACTCGCGGCGCTGCTCGGTCGTCGCCGCCGCGGTTGATCGCGACGGACAGTCCTGGAAGCGACCGGAGCGTCAGGCGGGTGACACCGCCTCGACGCTCCGGTGTTGTGTCGGCAGGGAGGCGCCCATGACGCCGGTTCGACGGATCCAGCTCGCGCTCACGGCGCTCGCGCTCGCGCTGGGCTTCGGCGGTTGTTTCTGCGCCGACGAGTGCGAGATCGGCAGGCAGCGCTGCGTGGACGGCGCGACGATGCGGCGCTGCGACCTCGCGGGGCCCGATCAGCTCACGCCGGTCTCCCCGCAGGACTTCACCTGCTTCGCCCCGAGCTCGGCGTGTGCGGAGCTCCCGGGCGACGAGGCGGCCTGCGTGCTCCCGGAGCGGCTCGCGTGCGGCGCGGACTACGAGGCCCACTGCGACGGCACGCGCGTGCTGTTCTGCGCCTACGGGGCGGAGGGCGCGGAGGGGCTCGTCGCGGCGATCGAGTGCGCCGACGGCGATCGGACGGGGCGCTGCGGCGACGCGCCGGATCAGCCCGGGACGGCGGTGTGCCTGTGAGGACGCTCGGATGGATCGCGGCGCTCGGGTTGCTCCTCGCCGCGACGCCAGCCTGCACCGAGTGCGAGCGCCGGGGCGCCTGCGACGGCGATGTATACGTCTGGTGCAACTACGGCTCGAACAACGAGGCGAACGAGGCGCGGATCCCGTGCGAGGCGCCGAACGCCGCGTGCGTCGAGGTCGGCGACGATGAGGCGCAGTGCGTCTACGGCCCCACGGAGGTCTGCGGCGAAGACTTCGTCGATCGCTGCGAGGGCGACGTCCGCGTCTACTGCGATCCGCAGCTCGGCTTCGCGGAGGCCGTCGACTGCAGGACGCTCGAGGGCAGCTCGCGCTGCGGCGAAGAGCCCGGCTCCGGCGTGAAGGTCTGCCTGCCTTAGCGCGCGGAGAGCGACACCGCGCCGGCCGGATCGTCCACGGACAGTCTTGCCGCGCCCGCGGGCGCGAGCGGGACGAGGTAGTCCCGTCCTCCGTGGCCGCGCGGCAGCCGGCGCGCGGTCCCCGAGGAGAGCAGCGCGCCGTCGGCGCCGAAGAACCGGACCGGCACGTCTCCGGGGCGCAACGCTGCACGAACCGCAGCTCCCAGCGTCGCCGGCCCATCGTCGGGCGCGTGCAGCCAGCGCAGCGCGCCCCGGCGGGGGCCGAAGCCCCGGCGGCCCGCCAGCGCGGCGAGCGCCTCCACGCGCGCGAAGAGCGCCGCGTAGGTGTAGTCGCTGATCCACTGCGGATCGCAGTAGGCCATGAAGTCGGTCGCGTCTTCGGGCCCCCAGAAGCGGCCGTCGCGCGCGTCCCAGCCCCAGCTGCCGAGCGCCGCGCCGTCGTACGGGTAGTCGCGGTCGCCCGAGGTCCCGCACGGCGCGTGGTAGCGGCCAAACATGTGGCCGAGCTCGTGCGCGAGCGTGCCGGCGGTCTGTTCGGGGTCGAAGGCGACGCCCGAGCCGTTGCGGAGGTCCGCGTCGGCGGGATCGTCGACGGCCCAGCTCTGGCCGGTCACGCAGCCGTTCGAGCAGTAGACGTCGTAGGACTCCATCGGGCGCACGAGCGCGTAGAGATACGTGTCATCCGGGATCGCCTCGTCGGCGCGCAGGTCGTAGAGCCGCGAATTGAGCGCGTCGAAGTCGACGTTGCCGCGCCAGGTGAGTCCGCCGGTGAACGAGAGCGGCGCGCGGACCTCGAGCCGGACCTCGGCGACCGGGTAGAGCGCCTGGAGGTGCGCGCGCAGCGCCTCGATCGCCGCAGGAGAGGTGTCGGGCTGCAGGCCGGAGCCGTCGGAGTCCCAGCGGATCGGGGCGGTGCTGCGCGCAGCAGGGGCCAAACCCGAATAGACCCGCCGGAATGCGCGCCAGCCAGACGGCGACTTGTTCGGATCGTCCGCCCGGCGGCGACCCCCCGTCGCGCCAATCGCTCCGGCCGAACCGCCGATCTGCGCCACCGATGCTCCCACCCGCCCGCACACTCCTGATCCTGCTTGCCTCGTGCGTTGCGGCGGCGTCCCTGCCGGCCCTCGCGCGGGACGCGCTGAAGGTCGTCGCGACCACGACCGACCTGCGCAGCCTGGCCGAGGCGGTGGGCGGCACGCGCGTCGCCGCGAGCCACATTGTCCCGCCGGTCGCAGACCCCGAGGACTATCAGCCGCATCCAAATGACCTGACTAGGCTGCGCGACGCGCACATGGTCGTGCGCGTGGGCCTGGACTTCGATCTGTGGCTCGACAAAGCGCTCGCGCAATCCGGAAACAAGGCGATCGGCAAGGGCGGGCCCGGTTACGTGGATGCGTCGCTCGCGATTGCGCTGCTCGACGTCCGGGGCGGCGGCTTGAGCGGCGGCGACGGCCATGCCCACGGCACCGGCAATCCGCACTACTGGCTCGACCCGATGAATGCGGAGATCATCACCGCGCACATCCTCGAGGCCCTCGCCCGCATCGACCCAGCCGGCTCCCGGGACTATGACGCGCGGCGCATCGCTTTCCTCAAGCGGCTGCGCGCGAAACTGCCCGAATGGGACGCTCAGCTCGCCGCAGCCAGGGCTCGGGCGCTGATCGTCCAGCACAACACCTGGTCGTATTTCGAGCGGCGGTTCAGGCTCCAGGTCGCGGGCATCATCGAGCTCAGGCCGGGAGTGCCCGCCAGCCCCGCACACCTCGCCGCGCTGCTGCAGCTGATGCGCGAGCGAAACGCCGCCGTCATCGTTCGCCAGCCGCACGAGCCGGAAAGAAGCGCACGCTTTCTCGCCGAGCGCACCGGCGCGCGCGTCGCGGTGCTCGCCGGATCGGTGCAGTCGGTTCCGCAGGCCTCCGATTTCATCGCCCTGTTCGACTACAACGTCGCCGCGCTCGCAGCGGCCTTCGGCAAATGAGCTTTTCCGACACCGCCGCTTTCCTCGCGCTCCCGCTCGCGGCCTCCCTGGTCCTCGTCGCCATCCACGCCTGGTTCGGGCTTCAGGTGCTCGCGCGCGGCGTGATCTTCGTCGATCTTGCCCTCGCGCAGATCGCCGCCCTGGGTGCGACCGTCGCGTTCGCGCTCGGCCATGCGCCGCAGAGCGCGGCATCGATGGCCTGGTCGCTGGGTTTCACGCTGGCCGGCGCCCTAGTGCTCGCCTTCACCCGGAGCTGGTCCGGGCGCATTCCACAGGAAGCGCTGATCGGAATCCTGTACGTGGTGGCCGCCGCGGCCGGCTTCCTGCTCATCGAGCAGGCGCCCCAGGGCGCCGAGCACATCAAGCAGCTGCTGACGGGCAACATCCTCACCGTGGGCGCCGCCGAGTTGAAGGCCATCGTGCCGCTCTACGCGGCGGTG
>CAYHCR010000110.1:0-8301 GCA_964354895.1 uncultured Myxococcales bacterium
GAACGGGGAAGGTCTGCCGTTCGACGACGACGGTGCGCGGCTCTTCGTCCGCCTCGACGACGGTCGCTGCCCCTGCGCGCTCGTCGGCACGCCTTTCGGCTGGGAGGAAGGTCTGCCGCTGCGGGAGGGGCCGGGCTTCCACTGGCTGCGCGTGCCGGTGGAGAGCCCCGTCGGCGCGACCTACAAGTTCCGCACGGCCGACGGCGCCTTCGAGGCCGATCCGCGCGCGAGGCGCTACGCGTTCGACGAGTTCGGGGAGATCTCGCTGATCGACGCCGCCGGCGCCCACCGCGAGCGCTTCGTCGAGGTCGAAGGGGAAGGTCTGCAGCCGCGCACCGTGCGCGTCTGGGTGCCGGCAGAGGTGCCCGATCGCCACCTCTACGCCCACGACGGCCAGAACCTCTGGGACCCCGGCGCGCCCTTCGGCGGCTGGCGGCTCCACGAGGTGCTCGGGCCGCGCACGCTCGCGATCGGGATCGACAACACCTCCGCGCGGATGGACGAATATACGCACGTGCAGGATCGCATCCCCGAGCTCGTCGGCGGGAGCGCGGACGCCTACGCCCGGCTCGTGCGGGGGACGGTGCTCCCGCTGGTGGAGGCGCGCTACGGCGTCGCGCAGCGGCGCGGCGTGCTGGGCAGCTCGCTCGGCGGGCTGGTCTCGTTCCACGCGGCGCTCGAGTCGCCCGCCACCTGGGACTGGGCCGGCAGCCTCTCGGGGACGTTCGGCTGGGGCTCGATCGGCCAGGACGGCGAGACGCTCCTGACGCGCTTCGACGCCGCCGCAAAGCTGCCCGTCGTGCTCTATCTGGACTCGGGCGGCGGGCCCGGCGCCGGCTGCGTCGACACCGACGGCGACGGGCTGCAGGACGACGGCGACGGCGCCGACAACTACTGCGAGACGCGCCAGCTCGCAGATCTCCTGGACGCGAAGGGCTGGGACTTCGACGTCGATCTCGTCCACTGGTGGGAGCCGGACGCGAGCCACGACGAGGCGGCGTGGGCGGCGCGCGTCCACCGGCCGGTCCTGCGGTTCGAGGCGCTCTGAGCCGCGCCTAACGCGTGCGTCGCCGCGACGCGCGCTCGATCCTCGCGCGCACGACCTCGTCGAGCTGCAGGAACTCGACGCCCATGCCGGGATCGGCCGCGCCGCCCGCGGCCACCACGAAGAGCACGCGCACGACGGCCCGCAGCGGCTCCGGATCGCCGGGGAGCAGCGCCTCGATCACCGCGCGCGTGCCCTCGCGCAGCGGTCGCACCGTGCGCACGAACATGCCCGTCGCGCTCACGCCGTTGGCGTGCGCGTCCTCGGTGACCCGGCCGCCCTCGGGACCGAAGCGGACCGGCAGCCCGGACGACTGGGTGCGAAGCCGCGGCGCGTCGACGCCCGCGGCGACCGTCTTGCCCTCGAAGCCGGGATCATCCGGCCCGAGCGCGCCGCCAGCAGGCAACGTCTGCAGTCCCTCGGGCCGGGTCGGCGTGGTGGAGGGCAGCGGGCCTGCGCTCGTGCGCACGCGCCGGCGCGTGTCGGCGGAGTCCCCCGCGATCGCCAGCAGCGCCGCGCGGAACGCGTCGGCGTTCGGGAAGCGCCGCGCCGGGTCCTTGGCGAGTCCGCGCAGGATCGCCTCGTCGAGCGCCTCGGGGAGGTGCGAGAGCGGGACGAGGCTCGAGGGCACGGCGGGCGCGCTCATCACGTGCGCGGTCATGACCTCGATCGGGTTCTTCCCGAGGAACGGCGCGCGCCCGGTCACGAGGTGGAAGAGCGTCGCGGCGACCGCGTACTGGTCGGCCGCCGGCGTCACCTCGTCGCCCCGGATCTGCTCGGGCGCCATGTAGTCGGGCGTGCCGACGATCTCGCCGGTGAGCGTCGTCGCGGGCATCCCGGGGCTTCGACGGCCACCCGAGAGGTGCTTGGCGAAGCCGAAGTCGAGCACCTTCGCGAGCTCGGCGCCGTGGCGATCCTGCACGAGCATCACGTTGGCGGGCTTGATGTCCCGGTGCACGAGCCCCGCCTCGTGCGCCTCGCCGAGCGCCGCGAGCAGTTGTGCGCCGATCCGCGCCACGCGCAGCGGCTCGAGCGGCCCCGACTCCCAGACCACCGTCGCGAGATCCTTGCCCTCGACGTACTCCATGACGATGAAGAGGGAGCCGTCCTCGTCCTCGCCGAAGTCGGTGATCTGCACGGTGTGCGCGCTCTTGAGCGTGCTCGCCGCCTTCGCCTCGCGATCGAAGCGCTCGCCCGCGCGCCGGTCGGAGAGCAGCGCGCCGCGCATGGTCTTGAGCGCGAAGAGCTTCCGGATCCGCGTGTGCTCGACCTTCCACACGGCGCCCATCCCGCCCTCGCCGAGCGGCCCGAGCACCCGGTAGCGCCCCGCGACGATGCGTCCGCCACCGAGCGCTCGCGGCGCGGGCTGGCTCAGGCGCGTCGCGTTGTCGACGCCGAGCCCGCGCAGGTCGGCCCCGCACTGGTCGCAGAAATTCGGCACCTCGGCGCCGAACGTCCGTCCGCAGACGTTGCAGATCGATCTGGGCTCTCCCCCTGCCAAGCCGCCCCCGCGTCCTACCTGTCGTCCTTTGGCTGCAGCGCCGCCTCGAGCAGTCGCAGCGCGAGCCGCACGTCGTCCGAGCGCTCCGACGACGACGGCGTGCCCTCCGGGTTCGCCTCGTCCGGCTCTCCCCGCCGGCGCGCGTCCTCCACCCGCTTCTGCGCGAGATCCCGCCAGACCGCCGCCGCGATCGCGTCCTTGGTCGCGAGCGCCCGGCGCTCCTGGGCGAGATCGAGGTGGCCGCGGCAGACGTTCACCATCGCGAGCAGCAGCGGGTTCTCGTAGCTGAGCGAGCGCTCCTCCGCGGCGGCGAGCGGCTTGTCTGCGGCCTCGACCCGATCGAGCGCAGCCTGCGCGGCGCCGGTCATCGCGAGCGCCATCGCCTCGAGCATGCCTTCGCCGGTCTCCCGCGCGAGCACCAGCGCCTGGTCGTAGCAGGCGAGCGCCTCGCCGGACCGACCGAGCGCCTGGTGGATCGTGCCGAGGAAATAGAGGACGTCGCCCTCGCCCTTGCGGTCGCCCGTCGCGCGGTGGATCCGCAGCGCGCGCTCGAAGTGCTCGCGCGCCCGCGGCAGCTCGCCCTCCTCATGCAGCAGCTGCCCCTGGTAGTAATGCGCCTGCGCCTCGAAGCGGCGCTCCTTGCGGCGGGAGTGCACCTCGATCGCGCGCTGGAAGGTCTGCCGGGCGTCCTTGAGGCGGCCGAGCGAGTACTGCGCGTAGCCCATGTGAAGCAGCGCAGCGCTGGCGGTGGTCACGTCGCCGGCCTTGCCGCAGAGCTCCACGGCGCGGGCCAGCTCGCTCTCCATCTCCTCGATGCGACCCTGGTAGAACCGGACGTCGCCGAGCGCCGCCGCGACCGCGCCCTGCTTGCCGAGGTCACCCAGCACGCGCGCGAGCTCCGCGGCGGCGAGGAACGCGCGCTCCGCCTCCTCCATCCGGCCCAGCGTGCCGAAGAGGCGGCCCTCACGCAGCCGGACCTCGGCCTCGACGGAGGCGTCGCCGATCGCGCGCGCGAGCGCGAGCGCAGGCTCGAGATCGACGAGCGCCTCCTCGAACCGGCCGAGCAGCTGCAGCGCGTGCGAGCGGCCGAGGTGGCCCTTCGCCGCGAGGGCTGCGTCGACCGGGGCCGCTTTGCAGCGCTCCAGCGCGTTCGCCAGCCGCCGCTCCATCGGGCCGAACGGGCCGCGGATCGCGAGCAGTCGCTCCAGCACCAGCGCCGCCCGCAGCGCGACCGCCGATCGCACCGCCGACGGCGTGCCCGAAGAGGCCCGCTCGTGCACCGCCGCCAGGTTCTCCGCGTCCGCCGCCAGTCGCGCGAGCGAGATCTCCCGGTCCTCGCCGTCGACCGCCTTGGCCCAGGTCTCCCCACGCGTGAGGTAGTGGGAGGCGTGGCGCGAGACGACCTGCGCCGCCGCCGGATCGCCGGAGAAGCGCTCCTTCGTCCACGCGCGGATCGACTCGTACATCCCGAAGCGCAGCTCGCCATGCTCTTCGCTCGCGCGCAGCAGCGACTTCTCGCGCAGCACCTGCACGACGTCCGGCACCCACGGCGCCTCCGCGAACGCGCCCAGATCGAGGACCGCCTCCGCCGACTCCAGCGAGAAGCCGCCGCGGAAGACCGAGCACTGCACGAGCGCCGCCTGCTCGTGGGGCGCGAGCAGCTTCCACGACCACTCGATCGCGCCGCGCAGCGTCGCCTGCCGCTCGCCGCCGTCGCGTCTGGGCGAGGAGAGCAGCTCGAACCGACGCGGGAGTCGCTCGAGGAGCTGCTTGGGCGAGAAGACCCGGATCCGGGCGGCGGCGAGCTCGATCGCCAGCGGGAGGCCGTCGAGCGCCGTCACGATCTCGCCGATCTCCCGCAGCTCCGTCGCCTCCGCCTTCAGATCCGGCCTCGCTGCGCGCGCCCGATCCAGGAAGAGCTGCACCGCTTCACTCTCCGAGGGATCCTCGCCTTCGACCGGGAGCGAGAGCGGCTCGAGGTCGTACGCGAGCTCCGTCGGCAGCCGGAGCAGCTCGCGCGAGGTGACGAGGAAGCGCACCTCGGGCGCGCCCGCCGTCCAGCGCCCGAGCGTCGCGGGGGCGTGCTGGAGGACCTGCTCGAAGTTGTCGAGCACGAGCAGCAGTCGCCCGCGGCCGGCGAGCGCGTGGCCGAGCTGTTGCACTGCTTTCTCGCCGGTGGTCGGCAGCGTCACGCCGAGCGCGTTGGCGACCGCCGAGACGACGTCGTCGAGCGACTCGGCGCTGGAGAGATCGGCGAACCAGACGCCGCCGCCGCCGCCGCCGCGCCCGCGCCACGCGTCGAGCTGCATCGTGCCGAAGCGGACCGCGAGCCGCGTCTTGCCCGTGCCGCCGGGTCCCAGCAGCGTCACGAGCCGCGCGCCGTCGAGGAAGCGCTTCTCGAGCGCCTTCAGATCGCTGCGCCGTCCGACGAAGCTGCCGCCGTCCGCCGGCAGGTTCGTCCGCGATCCGAGCGTGGTCCCCGCAGAGCTGTCCTCGGCCGGAGTGTTCTCGTGCGCGGGCAGCCCCGCCTGCGTCGGCTCGTCGTCGCGAGCGACGTGCGCGAGCGCGGGCGAGACGGCCGGGATGTCGACGCGCGAGTGACGTTTGCCCCCCGGGTTCGTCGGCGCGTCGGCCGGGAGCGTGCGGGCCGGGACCGCTTTGACGATCTTCGACGGGCTGGACGGGTTGCTCCGCTCGCGCGGCGCGGGCGTCGGCTCCGGCAGGCCGGTGGTCTGCTCGCGCACCCAACGGCCCAGCCGCGCCGGGGAGTGCGGCAGGCTCTTCTCCGCGAGGAACGCCTCGAGCTCCGAGGCGAATTCGTCGCAATCCTCGAAGCGATTCGCGCGGTCCGGCGAGAGCGCCCGCATGAGGATCGCCTCGAGCTCGGGCGGGTACTCGGGCACGACCTCGCTGGGCGGCTGGATCTCGCCGCGCACGATCGCGCGCGCGACGGCCGCCTCGCTGGAGAGCGCGAAGAGCCGCCGCATCGTCGTGAGCTCCCAGAGCACGATGCCGAGCGAGAACTGATCGGAGCGGTGATCGAGCTCGCCGCCGGAGACCTGCTCCGGCGACATGTACGTCACCTTGCCCTTGAGCTGCCCGACCGTCGTCTCCTGGGCCTGCGTCGCGGCCTTCGCGATGCCGAAGTCGACGATCTTCGTGGCGCCGTCATGGGTCAGCACGATGTTCGAGGGCGAGACGTCACGGTGCACGATGCCGAGCGGCTGGCCGTAGAGGTCCGTCTTGCGGTGCGCGTAGGCGAGGCCGTGCGCGGCGTCGCAGACGATCTGCAGCGCGTGCGGGAGCGGGATGGTCTGCTGCTTCTCGACGCAGCCGCGGAAGAGCTGCCGCACGTCGGAGCCGTGCAGGTACTCCATCACGAGGAAGAGCGAGCCCTGGTCCTCGCCGATCTCGAAGACGGTCACGACGTTGGAGTGGCGCAGGTCGGCCGAGGCGCGCGCCTCGTCGAGGAACATCCGCACGAAGCCCGGATCCTCCGCGAGGTGCGGGTGGATCCGCTTGATGACGACGAGCTTCTCGAAGCCGGAGAGGCCCTCCTGGCGCGCCAGCCACACCTCCGCCATGCCGCCCGCCGCGAGGCGGCGCAGCATCGCGTACTTCCCGGCGAGCTTCTCGGTGTCCAGAGTCTCCAGAGTGCCCCGATCCAAGCACCCCGCACGCGCCGCGTCGAGGACCGGCTTCGTCAGGCCCTGCGCGCCCGGACCAGGAGCCACACGCCGACGGCCAGGAGGCCGAGCGAGATCCCCTGCGCCTGGGTCAGGCCGAAGGCGCCTCGCGGGTTTCGGCGGAGGAATTCGACCCCGATCCGGAGCCCGGACGACGCGACGAGCCAGGCCCCGAAGAGCGCGCCCGGCGGCCTCCGCGCGCGATCCGCGTACAGGAGCGCGGCAGAGAGCACGAAGGCCGTGACCGCCTCGTAGACCGGCGTCGGATGGACGCGCGCCAGCGTCGGGACGAGGCCGTCCGGGTAGGCCATCGCCCAGGGGAGCTCGCTCGGCAGACCGTAGTCGCCGTCGCCGGCGAGCTGGCAGCCGACGCGCGCGAAGCCGTATGCCGCCGCGAGGCCCGGGGCGTTGCTGTCACAGAAGACGAGCAGCGGCAGCCCTGCGGCGCGGACGAGCGAGAGCACCGCGGCGCCGCCGAGCAGCAGGCCGCCCAGGAAGGAGAGGCCGCCCTGCAGATCCAGCAGCGCCTCGAGCGCCGGTCGACCGGTCTCGAGGTTCGAGGCGATGCGCGCGCCGATCAGCCCGAAGCCGAGGGCGAGCACCGCGGCGGGGAGCGCGTGCACGCGCGGCAGGCCACGGCGGCGCAGGCCGAGCAGCAGGAGCAGCAGCGCGGCGTTGATGCCCGTGACGAGCAGCAGGCCGTAGCTCTGCAGCTGCAGGCCCGCCAGCTCGAAGTGCGGCAGCAAGTCAGCGGGGCAGGTCGCCCACGCCGACCAGCGAGAAGCCGTCGAGCCGGTCGTCCGGCCAGCCCTCGAGCCCGTGGATGACCGCGGCCGGCCAGTTCGTCTCGATCTGGCCGAGGGAGAGCGTGCCGCCGGGCGAGGCGCCCCACGCGCCCTCGTCCCAGGCCGGCGAGGGCAGCGGGTTGGGGGCGGTGAGGAGCGGGAGCGTCGCGGCGCCGGGGAGCACGTAGAAGGTGTAGGCGCTCGCGCCGGTCGCGACGACCGCGGTGACCGACGCGACGAACACGGTCGGGTTCGCGAGCGGCAACGGCGCTCCGATCGAGATCGTCGGCCGCTCGGGCGACGCGCTCGCGGAGACGGTCGCGACGGGGGCGACGAGGCCGACGTCGAGGGTGGCCGTGCCGTTGGTGTGGAGCCACTGCCGGGCGAAGCGCGGGGTCTGACCGTCCCAGCCCTGCGCGCGCACCGCCGTCACGTCGCCGGGCGCGCCGACCGCGAACGGGAGCGCGAGGTAGCCGCTGCCGGCCGCGTTCGAGTCGTTCACCTGCACGACGAGGCCGCCCGCGGTGTAGAGCGTCGAGGAGACGCTCGCGAAGGCGTTGGTGTTGATCGCGACCGGCTCCCAGAGATCGAGGAGCGTGGAGTCGATCGTCGTCACGTTCGCGCCCGGCGTGAGCACGAGGCCGCGCGTCATCGCCACGCTCGGGTCGAAGCCGGGCGAGCGCTGGTCGACCATCAGATCGACGCTCCCCGACGCGACGTCGAACGGCGAGCCGCCCATGTAGCTGGAGCGGCCGACGCGGATCGACGGCGGATAGAAGCCACCGCCCGGCGCGAGGTCGTTCACGGTCAGAGAGGCGTCCGTCGTGACCGCGAAGTCGCACGCGGCGTCGAGCCGCCGCGCGTCCGCGAGCGTGCCCGTCACGGCGACGGTGCGGACGGCGCCGCCGGGCACTTCGCAGACCCAGACGAGCTCGTACGGCTCCGCGGTGACGGTCAGACGCGCGACGCCGCCGGGGTCGAGCGGGAGCGTCTGGATGAAGCCGGCCGCGTCGCGACCGCCGACCCAGAGCGGGAGGTCGCGCTCGGCGCCGGTGGAGAAGGCGAGCTCGACGCCCTGGCAGTCGGAGTCCGCGGCGTCGGCCGCGCCGTCGCAATCTTCGTCGCCGGGCAGGTCGCAGCGCTCGGCGGCGCCGGGCGATACGGCCGAATCCACGTCGTCGCAGTCGTCGGGGTTGGAGGCGAATCCAGCTGCGGGTGCGAGGCAGAGGCCGTTGGGGCCGCGGCCGGGGTCGCTGGGCGAGAGACCGTCGCCGAAGCCGTCCT
>CAYHCR010000111.1:0-8276 GCA_964354895.1 uncultured Myxococcales bacterium
GGAAAGATCACCGGCACCGGCACCTATCCGATCGCCACCGAGTTCCACGTCACCGGCTGGTACGCGACGGCCGCGTACGGGCTCGCGTTCGAGGACGACGTCCTGCAGAAGGTGACCCCGTACGTGAGGTACGAGCGGCGGCGGGCGACGTTCGAGGGCTTCCCCGAGCTCTCCGTGGACCGACTGACCGCAGGCGTGCGGCTCGATCTGCTCTCGTCGCTCGCGCTCAAGGGCGAGTGGCTCACGAACGGGGAGCTCGACGGGGCCCCGGTCGTGGAGAACGACGTCATCACCACCTCTGCGGTCTTCAGCTGGTGAGGGATCCTCCGATGCGGCCGCTCGCTCTGCTCGTCTCTCTCTCCATCGCCACGCTCGCAACGGGGGCAGCTGCGCAGGTGCCCGCTGGCCCCAGGCGCGCGCCGCCCGCGCCGTGGCAGGGGTCGGCGCTGCCGCTCCAGCTGCAGGTGCACTCGCCGGAGGAGCTCGCCCTCAAAGGCCTCGCCGAGAAGCAATACCTCGCCTTCAACCTGCTGGCGGGTGGCAAAACTGCCTGGGACGCCGGGGACTTCGCGACGGCGGCCACGCGGTGGGAGGCGCTCCTGCGGCTCCCCGGCCTCCCCGCGGACGTGGACGCTGCGGTGCGGCCGTTCGCGATCGAGGCGCGCAGGAAGGCCGGGGGCGAGGCGGCTTCGCTCCCGACGGCGCCGGTGGCCGTGACGGCGCCGGTCCCGGTGCCCGCTGCGGCCGCCGAGCGCAGCAAGACGGTCATCGTGCGGGGAAAGGTCTCCGGCGGCGGGGCGGCCGGGCCCGGCGGGACCGTGCTCCTGCTGCGGCGCTCCGACGGTCCGACCCCGAAGCCGAGGCCCGTGAAGGGGCGCGCCGTGCTGCAGCGGGGGAAGCAGTTCGTCCCGCGCGTGCTCACGGTGCCGGTCGGCTCGACCGTGCAGTTTCGCAATGAAGACGAGATCTACCACAACGTCTTCTCGCTCACGCGCAGCGCCGAGTTCGATCTGGGCCTCTACGAGAAGGGGCTCGCGCGGGATCGGACCTTCCCGACGCCGGGGCCGGTGCAGCTGCTCTGCAATATCCACTCGACGATGCAGGGCTGGGTCTACGCAGTCGACACACCCTGGTATGCGCAGGCGGACGCGGACGGGAGCTTCGTGATCAAGGGCGTGCCGCCCGGCGTGTATGCCCTCGAGGCCTGGAACGAGGCGGCCGTGGCGCCGACGACGCTCGTCGTCACGATCGGCCCGGAGGGCGGCAGCTTCCAGATCGACGTCGCGGGAGACAAGCCGGCGGCGAAGTTCGTCCCGGACAAGTACGGCAAGCCGAGGCAGCCGCAGCTCGGCTACTGACGCGCGCGGCGCCGATCGTCGCCGGGCGCCCGAACGGGCCGGCCGTCAGGGCGTGCCGTAGCCGGTCACCGACTCGAGGGGTGTGAGCGCCGCCACGGGGAGCCGGCTGCGCGTCGCCTTCGTGGCGCCACCCTCCTTCGTGCGCTCCTCGACCTTCGCGCCGGTCAGGAAATTCACGCTCGTCGAACTCGAGGCGCCGGTCCCGCGATCGAGGTCGTGGCGGTCGAGGCCGATGAGACGCACACCTTCCGCTTCGTGACGGAGCCGATGGGTGCAGCCGTAGGCCTCGCGCGAGCCGCCCTCCTGCTGCACGACGAGCACGCGCTTCTGGATCTCGACCACGGGCGCGCCGTCGCCGCCGTTGATGCCGAGGCAAGCGACGCAGGCGAGCAGACCGACGTTCGAGCCGACCAGGGCATAGCCGCCGTCGGCGCCGTGCAGCCAGACCAGCGCGCGCGGCCGCTCTGCGTCTCCGTCCGCCACCTTCACGAGCACCACCGCGAGGTCCGGGCGCGCGTCGCCGCCGAGCTCGCCGACCACCTGCTGCTCCACGGTCCAGCCCTTCGGCGCGAAGTCGGCGGCGGTGCGGCCGGTCTTCGGCAGGCCGGGCAGCGCCGCGGCGGCGGCGAACGAAGGGAGCGCGAGGAGCGCGGCGACGAAGATCCGAATCATGCGGGGCAGCCTCGCACGGAGCGGCCAGCGGGCTCCACGGGGGCCGTCGCCCGGGCCGGAGGAGGGCTGCGGGCGCCGTCAGGCCATCTTCGCCGGGAACATCTTCCTGCCGGCCCAGTAGACCGCCCCGGCGAGCAGGAAGCCGGTGAACCACGCGTAGACATAGAGCTCATCGAAGAAATTGGCGGGCCCGTCGAACGCGCCCGCCGCCTTGAGAAAGCCCGGCAGGTTGGGCAGGACGCCGACCACGAGCGCGACCATCGCCACCGGATTCACGCCGGCATACCTTCCATTCGGGCGATAGAGCTCGGCGACGTCGAGCTCCTGCTTCCGCAGGATCCAGTAGTCGACGATCATGATCCCGGCGATCGGCCCGAGCAGCGCGGAGTACCCGATGAGCCAGGTGAAGATGTAGGCGCCGGCCGTCGAGAGCAGCTTCCACGGCATCATCACGATGCCGACGATCCCGGTGATGAGGCCGCCCGTCTGGAAGCTGATGTATCGCGGCGCGAGGTTCGCGAAGTCGTTCGCGGGGCTGACGACGTTCGCGGCGATGTTGACCGAGATCGTCGCGACCCCGACGCCGAGCAGCGAGATCACCGCGACGAAGAACCGCATCCCGGCCGACGCGAGGAGCGGCTCGGTGAGGCCCGGCGGCGGGGTCGCCGAGGTGATCTGCGCGAGAATAAAGACCGGGTCCCAGAGCTTCGCCGGATCGGCCTCATGCAGGATCGCCTGCGACGCCGAGGTGATCACGACGCCCATCGCGGAGAAGGCGATCATCGTGAGCGGCAGCCCGAGCGTCTGGCCGAGCATCTGCTCGCGCTGGCCCTTCCCGAACCGGGTGAAGTCAGGAATATTCAGCGAGAGCGTCGCCCAGAAGCCGATCATGCCGGTGAGCGACGGGACGAAGACCTTCCAGAACGCAGAGACCGTCGCGAAGCGCGAGGACTGGCTGAGCATGGGCCCCACGCCGTCCGCCCGGCCCACGGCCCAGATCATCAGCACCGCCGCCATCACGAGCACGATCGGCGCCGCCCAGTTCTCGAAGACGCGGACGGCGTTCATGCCGCGGTAGATGATCCAGATGTTCAGGCCCCAGAAGACCCCGAAGGTGATCGCGCTGGGCAGCGTGAGCCCCGCGACCGTCGCGCCGCCGCCGAGCGCCGCGTAGCCGGGCCAGATCGCCTCGACGAAGGTGCGCACCGCTTCGCCGCCGATGTAGGTCTGGATGCCGAACCAGCCGCACGCGACGATCGCGCGGAGCACCGCGGGAACGTTTGCGCCCTGCGTGCCGAACGCGGCGCGCGCGAGCACGGGGAACGGGATCCCGTACTTCGTTCCGGGGTGGGCGTTGAGCAGGATCGGCACGAGCACGATCAGGTTGCCGAGCCCGATCGTCAGCAGCGCCTGCCACCAGTTCATGCCGACGGCGATCAGCCCGCCCGCCAGCATGTAGGTGGGGATGCAGTGCGCCATGGAGATCCAGAGCGCGGCGAAGTTGTAGGTCGACCAGTTGCGCCGGGCCGCCGGCACGGGGGCGAGATCCGCGTTGAAGAGCGGGCTCTCTGCGATGTCGGGGGGCAACGAGGCGAGGGCCTCGCGCGCGAGCGAAGGATCGTGCATCGCGGCATCCTACGCGACGGGACGCGGCGACGTCGGCCCGCGGGATCCCGGCCGCCTCCTCAGGGCGCGACGGCGTCGCGGCAGCAGCGAAGGCCCGTGGAGTAGTCGTGGTACGTCCGGTCGTGGGCGGTCGTCGCGTAGAGGCAGCCGGCGCCGTTGAGGGCGGCGTCCGCGAAGAAGCCCCCACGGAAGGTCCCCGCGACGTCCGCGACCCACTCGTGCAGGTTGCCGTGGAGATCGAAGACGCCCTCGGGCGTCACGCACTCTGCAAACCTTCCGGAGGCCGCGACCGTGCCCGCCTGCTGGTTGATCCGCGGATCGTTCATGTGTTCGGCGTCCCAGACGCCCTCGGAGGTCCCGAAGAGGTCGACGACCGGATGGCCCCCGGCGTACACGTCGTTGCACGCGCCGTCGACGTGGTTCGCGCCGTACGGGAAAGTCCGCAACTCCGGACCCCGGCACGCGGCCAGCCACTCTTCGCTCGTGCAGAGCCGCTTCCCGGCCGCGAGGCACGCGTCCTCGGCCTCGTCGCCGCCCACGTAGCCCTGCGGGACGAGCCCGGCCGCCGCGACCGCGCGCACCGTGCGTCCCGCGATCGTCTGGAAGGGCGACGCAGGCTCCCACACCCCGTCGGGCGCCAGCTCCTCGAGCGCGGCCTCCCACCGGTCGATGCATCCCGCGGCGATCCGCGCCATCTCCGGCGGGCAGCCGTCGACGTCTGTGCCGCCGGTGCCGCCAGCGCCGCCCGCGCCGCCGCCTCCGGCGTCCCCGCCGGCGCCCCCGCGATCGTCCTCCGGTCCCTCGCCGCCCGCGTCGCACGCCAGGAGCACCCCCACCAAACCTGCGAGCCGCACGATGCGCATGTGTGCCTCCCCGGGACAGCGTGCAAGCTCCGTCGTCCGAGCGCGCGGCTGGACGACCGGAGCGCTATTTGACCTCCGCCCATCCACCCAGGGCGTAGGGGTCCTTCCCGGTCAGCGTCCAGCGGGACCGGAGGTCAAACGCGTCCGGCTTCTGGAGGTTGAACTGCCACGGGACCAGCACGACGTGGAAGGGATCGTCCCGGCCGAGGGCCTCGATCGGCTTGTCTGCGAGGTAGGGATTCACACAGCCCCCGAGCTCCTCGCACAGGATCCGCGGGACCTCCGCGTTCGGCAGGAACTCCTCGGACGTCGCCATCGGGCCCCGCGCGCCCCGTGGCTTGACCATCAGCATCGACCGGAAACGCACGAAGTCGGAGGTGCGGGTCTGCCCCCGCAGGGCGCGCGAGGAGCGATCCTCCACCGGACCCGCGATGCCATGATCGGAGACGAGCACGATCTTCGTGTTGTCGTAGATCTGCTGCTGCTTCATCCAGTCCAGGTACGAGGCGACCAGCAGGAGCGTGCACCGCGCCGCGACGGCGTGCTGCAGGTCAAACAGGCTCGCGTAACCCCGGGCCTTCGCCTCTGCCTCCGGCACCTCCAGGCGCGTGCGTCTGGGGAGACAGTCCTCCCCCATGAAATACGGCTCGTGGGGGAGCATGTTGAACACGATGTTGAGGTTGTTGGCCGCGCCGTCCGTCCGGGTCAGGCGCGGCAAAGCGTCGAGCTCCGCCCACTGCTTGAACGTCGTCCCGGCGGAGTGATCGAGGAAGCGCTGCCAGGGCCCCTTCTCACTCATGAGCCCCTTGACGATGTATGGGGTGCTCCGCATGAGGCCCAGCAGCACCAGCAGGTCGGAGTAGCTGGCCTTGGAGAGCGCCGCCCTCGGCATCCCGTGGAGCGTCGCCGCGTCCGTCACGACCGACGCCGGCACGCTCGAACACTGCAGCCCCTCGATCGGCAGGAAGCTGCAGTCGCCCTCCATCGTGAAGCCGAGGCCGCGGGGGTTCAGCAGCTGCGCGGTCCAGCCATGTTTTGTGAAGTTCAGCGGCAGGATCGCGTAGCTCTCCACCGCGACGTCCCGGAGCGGCTTGCCGCGCTTGTTCATCTCCACCGGCGTGTAGTCGTAGCCGCCGAGCAGCGGGTGCAGCCCTGCGATCGAGTTCTCGCCGGCGGCGACCGTCCGCGGATACCACGTGAAGCCATCCAATCGCGCCGCGAGCGCGGGCTCGGCCGCGAGGATCTCCTCGACGTAGCCACCCATGAATCGATCCAGGAACAACAGCAGGACGTTCTCCCCCTGCTTGTTGAAGCGGATGGGCTGCGCGGTCGTGTCCGTGTGCTCCACGTCCGTGCCCGTGGAGACGAGCCCGCGCAGGACCCCGGCCCCCGACGCGAACAGGAGCGAGACATCCAGCAGCAGGACCCCGACGAGCGCGCTGCGGGCCCCGAAGCGACGCAGCCCGAGGACCACGCCGGCCGCGACGGCGGGGACGACGAAGGCGTCCGCGAGCGACCGCAGCGTGAGCTCCGCGCTCGACACGGGGATCTGCTCGAACATCAGCCCGTTCATCCTCGGATAGCCGAAGGGCAGCACATACGCATACAGCAGCGCCGCGAGGAGCGTCGCGAACGCACCCACGCTCAGCATCGTCCTCATCCGGGAGAACATCGCCATCCCGTAGAGGGCGGCCGCGCCGTAGACCACGGCCATCGTCTGCTGCACGCTGTGAGAGAGCAGGTACTCGAAGTGGATCTCCAGCTCGCCGGGCGAGGTCAGGAACGTCGTGATCGGCAGGACGACGAACTGGAGCGCGGCGAGCGTGAAGGTCGAGGCCAGAAACAGCGGGAAGCGGAGGCGCCCGAGCGCGTCGGTGAGCGGCCTCGTGAAGCTCTCCGGCAGGAGGAGCGAAGAGAGCAGCGCCGCGAGCGCGAGGGAGGCGAGGGTCGGCACCCCGAAGACGAGCCACAGCAGGCCGCACGCATCGAAGAGGAAGAGCGCCGTGAGCGCCGCGGTCACTTTTGCCGGGTGCGCGGCCGCGCGACGCCCCAGCCACCAGACGGAGAGGAGGAGGAACGCCGCGTTGAGCGGGAGGAGCCCGTGCAGGAGCTTCATCGGGCGACGCCGTGCCGGCGGAGCGTCATGGCCGCTCCAGCGCGGCGGTCAAGCGCGCCCCGAGCGTCGGACCGAGGGTCGCGAGCCGCCCTGACACGAGATTGCGCGCGAGCGAGAGGAGGTTGTTCGTCGTCCAGTAGAGCAGCAGCGCGGCGGGGCTGTCGTAGAGCAGCACGAGGAAGAGCCCCGCGAGCAGCACCGCGCTCGTCCGCCGCTTCCGGTCGGCGCTGTAGGCGAGCGCCGAGGCGATGTTCGCGGCCGTCATCAGGAAGGGCAGCAGGTTCCAGCCAGCCAGGATCCCGTCGGGGCGGCTCAGGTCGGGGATGCCCAGGAAGCCCACGCCCGCGGTCTCTCCGAGCCCGGAGAGGAAGCGGTAGACCGTGATGAACATGAAGATCTGCAGGTACAGATCGAACGAGCCGAAGACGACCGAGATCGGCCTGTATCCGAAGTGGCGGTGCACGGTCGTCACGTAGAAATAGAGCTCGCGCCCGCTGAAGTGGGCCTTCATCCGCGCGATCTCCCGATCCATGGCCGCGCGCTTCGCCGCCGTCGCGCGACCGGCGCGCTCCATCTGGAGGTAGAGCGGCAGGACGACGGCGTTCAGCGCGACGCTGAAGCCGACGATCGCGAAGCCGACCCCGTGAAGCTTTGCGACGAGCGCGTGGAACACACCCCCGTAGAGCAGCATCAGGGGCCCCTGGAGCAGGGTCTCGAAGAGGTCGCTTAGAGGCATCGGAGGAGGTCCACGATCTTCTGGGCGGTGGCGGAGGCCGCGTTGCCGTATTCGTAGACGAGCTCGCTGCGGACCTCGGTGATCCGCGTCGAGAGCCCGCGCGCGAGCGCCGCGTCGACCTCGTCGGCGAGCTTCGGCATGCGTGCCTCGGGGATGGGGATGATGAATTCCCTGCAGCGATCCCGCAGCTCGCTGTGCCCGCCGAGCAGCGCGCCCTCCAGCCCGCCGTGGCCCATCTCGTGATCGACGATGATCGCCGGGCGCTGATACAGGAACGCGAATTCGTGCATGATCCCGGAGATGTCACTCACCAGGAGATCCGCGCGGGACATCGCCGAGACCGGCGTGGTCGAGGTGTCGACCTCGACGCCGTCGAGCGCCAGGATCTCTTCATACAGCGCCGTCTGGGAGAACCGCATCTGCGGGTGCGGCCGCACGAGCACCTGGTGCCGGGCGGCGAGCTCCTTCACGAAGCCCGTGCCGAAGCGCTGAAAGAGGCTGAAGGGTCCCCAGCTCGGCGCGACCAGCAGGGTCTTGCGCGCGCCGGGCGTCCGCCGATCTTCCACCTGCCGGGCGAGCTCGTCGTAGTGGGGGATGCCGGTGTGCGGGAGCAGCTTCGCGGGGAGCTGGCGGATCGCCTCCATCCGCCGGATGTTCCCCTCCATCACGGGGCCGCAGCAGAAGACGGAGTCGAAGAAGTCGTAGGCGTATGGGCGCACGTAGCGCGACTCGCCGAGCGCGTGCGGGATGTGACAGTAGTGCCGGACGCGTTTGGAGCGCCGGAAGGTCATGACGTCGAGCTGCGGCGTCGTCGTGACGAGCATCTTCGCTTCGAGGTGATTGAGCCGCGAGTAGCCGACCATGCCCGGCGCGATCGGCACGTGGACGACGCCCTCCGGCAGCGG
>CAYHCR010000112.1:0-8263 GCA_964354895.1 uncultured Myxococcales bacterium
GGCGAGCGGCCGTCGCCCGTCACCTCGACGACGTAGGTGCCCGCGCTCTGCGCGACGAAGCCGTCCCAGCGCAGCACGAGCTCGAAGACCTCTTCGCCGTAGCGGAACGAGACGTCGGCCTCGGCCTCGGCGAGCACCGCGCCCTGCGGCGTCTGGAGCGCCGCCCTGAGCTGGAAGGGCCGGCTGCCGGGACGTCGCAGCCGCAGCAGCGTCTTGAACGGCTCGGTCGTCGAAGGCAGCGCCTTGAGCCGGAATTCCTTGATCTCCGGCCCGCGTGGCTTGCGGCCCCCCGCGTTGGCGTCGAAGTCGCGCGCGTGCAGGCCCTTCTCAAGGGCGGGCGGCCCCTCCTCGACCTTCGCCGGACCCTCGGTCGGCTTCGGCGCGTCGATGGTGGGCAGTCCCGGCAGCGCGAGCTCGAACTTCGGCGCAGCGGCCTTGCCGGCGGCCTTCCCCCCCGCCGCCGGCTCCGCGGCCCGGGCGTCGGTCGCGAGCAGCAGCAGCGCGATCAGCGACGCCGCCGCGGGCCTCAATGGCTTCCCCAGCCGCCCGTCCCGCGGAACCAATCCCACAGGCTGAACTTGTACGCGCGCTCCTCCCGGAGGAGCTCTCGAGAGGTCGCGTCGTCGAGCCGGAGCCCGGCCTCCTGCACGCGCACCGTGAGGCGATCCTCCTCCTCCTCGACCGCGAGTTGGATGTGCTCGAGCTCGCCCTGGTCGAGCCAGAAGCCGTGGCCGGCGCGGCAGCGGTCGATCATGACCTCCGCCGCGTAGTGGTGGTGCGAGCGGGCCATGACCCCGGCGCAGGAGGGGCAGGGGAGCGGGCCGCTGGCGTCGATCGTGGATCTCTCCTCGGCGCGCACCCGCCGGAACGCGTCGAGCTCCTCCGGGCTGTGCCGGCGCTCGCGCACCTCGAGGATCGCGCCGAGGCGCTCGCGCGAGAGCCAGCTCCCGCCGCAGCCGCCGCAGCGATCGAGCGCCTCGCCCTCGTACCTCTCTTCGTGGAGCGGCGCGGCGCAGCGTGGGCAGTTCATCGTCTCTCCGGGCTCGCAAGGCGTACGCGCCCTGCGGTTCGTTGGCTTCGCCCTTCGGGCTTCGCGTCAGCCCTCGGTGCGGACGAGCGCGCCACAGAAATTGCAGCGCTCGTCCGTGATGCCGCGCAGGTCGCGCACGCCCGAGCCACACTTCGGGCACTTCACGAGCTTGGGATCGTGGCGGTGCTGGATGTGGGCGATCGTCTCGACGAGCGCCCGACGGGGATCGTCCTCGCGGTCGATCTTCAGGAAGGTCCGCAGCGTCTTGTCCTCGAACGTCAGCGGCTCGCCGAGCATCGACTTGGCGGTCACGTAGACGAGGAACTGCTCGAGCTCCACGAGGTTGGCTGCGACCTCGCTGAGGTCTCGCGTGTTGCGCCCGATGTCGGCGCTCTGCATCCGATCCCAACGGAACTGGAAGTTCTCCCAGGAGCTCATGGCGTCATCCTGACACGGCTTGACCCCCGGTGGCGCGCCGGGTAGCGCTGCCGACCGTGGAGGCGCAGGACGTGCGGAGGAGGCCGTATCTCAAGACCGCGGAGCTCGCGCTGGTGCTCTTCTCGGCCGGCGCGCTGGCGCTGATCGTCTCGCGCTGGCACCTCGTGCGCGAGCCCTTCCCGGCGATCTGGCTGCTGAGCTTCACGCTCTTCGGCCCCTTCGTCCTGCGCAGCCTCCAGGCGCGCTGGCCGACCTCCGCGCCGATGCGTTTCGTGGCCGACTTCTTCGTCGGCGGGGGCTATTTCGCCGTCTATTTCTCCCTCAACGCCGTCATCGACGCCGCGGGCCAGGGCATCCGCGACGACGCGCTGCTCGCGGTCGAGCAGGTGCTCTTCGGCATGACCCCCGCGCTCCGGCTCGACGGCCATACGCCCGGCTGGCTCGCAGACGCGACGCTGCTCGCGTACGCGTCGCACTTCTTCTGGCCGCTGCTGCTCGGGCTCCGGCTCTGGCTGCGCGCGCCGGAGGCCGTCTTCGATCGCTTCGTCGCGGCGATGACGATCTTCGCGATGCTCAATTACGTCGGCTACGCGCTCGTGCCGGTGATGGGCCCGCGCTACTTCCTCGTGGCCCACTTCACGCAGCCGCTCGAGGGGATCGCCGGCGCGATCGACGTCGCGTTCCGCGGCTCGCCGCTCGCGCGCGACTGCTTCCCGTCGGGCCACACCGGCGTGCAGCTGGTGATGCTCTCGTTCGCGTGGCGCTGGTGGCGGCCCTTCTTCTTCGCCGTCGCGCCGGTGATCGCGCTGCTGCTCGCGGGCACGATCGTGGGCCGCTTCCACTACGCGACCGACCTGCTGGCCGCCGTGCCGCTGTGGCTCGGGTCGATGGCGCTCGCCGCGCGCTGGGGCGATCAGCGCTGGAGCACGCGCTCGATGTCGCGGCAGAGCTTCGCGCGCGCCTCGGGCGGTCGGTAGCTCGCGGCGAGCACGAGCCGCTTCGCGCCGCTCGCCTCGAGCAGCCCGACGTCCTCGAGCCACGCGATCGCGCCCTCGAAATTGGGCCGCGAGATCGCCTCGGCCGCGAAGATCTTCCCCGCGAGGTACTGCGCCCGGCCGCGCTCCAGGCAACGCTTCACGAGCTCCTTGCGGTCGAAGGGCTCCTCGGCGAAGCCGTCGAGCGCCGTCAGCGTGACGTGGTAGCTCTCCACCACGTCCGAGAGCAGCTCGCGCAGGAACACCAGCGTGTCGCGCGCGCCCGGCGCGACGGCCCACGCGCCCTCCCTGCGCTCGAGCAGCCCGTGCGTCTGCAGCCGCTGCCCTGTCTCCTCGACCACGGCCGCGAGCGGGACATCGGTCCGGAAGGAGAGCTCGCGCTTGAGCAGCCGCGAGAGGAACGCGGCGCGCTCGGTCAGCTCTGCGTCGGAGGCGGTCATGGTCGTGAAGGAGAGCAGCGCGCCGGCGAAGACCGCCTCGTCCTGGAAGTGATGGACGATGTTGTGCTTGTAGAAGGAGATCTGCGCGCGCGCGGCCTCGACGACCTGGAAGACGGTCTCGCCGGCCGCGTGCTCCTGCTTGACGAGGCCGTCGCGGACCATGCGGCGCAGCGCTTTACGGACCGGCCCCTCGAGCAGCGGATCGGCCGGCGCGCCCTCGACGCCCGGTGAGAAGCGTCCGTCCCGCGCGCGGGCGAGCGCGCGCAGCAGCTCGAAGCGGCGGCCGAGATCGGCGCTCGAGAGGCCACGCGAGCGGTGCGCGAGGAGGGCGGAGGCGGCGAGCGAACGCGCCGTGATCGTCTGCACGCGGCCCATGCCGAACGCGATGCGGTGCGCGAGCGCGACGGTGAGCGCCTTCTTCTGCTCGGGCCCGAGCGCCTCCCGCACGAGGCCGCGGCTCTTCGCGAAGGCGACGAGCGAGATCGGATCGTCGACCTGCAGGAAGACCGAGCCCCAGCGTCGGCCGAGCACCGCCGGCACCGAGAGCAACCCCTTGAGGTCCTCCTTCTGCTTCTCGCCGCCCGCCGCCTCCTTCGCGTACGTGCCGCCCTCGATGAGCTGCTCGTAGTCGATCGCGATCGGGACGAAGTGCAGATCGTCGCGCGCGCCCGCGACCCAGGCGTCGACCTCCATGCCGATCAGCCCGTACTTCGGCTGCAGGATCCGGCCGGTCCGCGTGCGGCCGCCCTCCGGATAGAACTCCTGCGTGTAGCCGTCGTGCGCGAGCTTGCGCACGTACGCCGCGAGCGCCGCGCCGTAGACCCGATCGCCCTTGAACGAGCGTCGGATGAAGAAGGCGCCGCCGCGCCGAAAGAAGCTCCCGAGCGGGAAGAACGACAGGTTCGCGCCCGCGGCGACGAGCGGCGGGGTCATGCCGCGCTCGAAGAGCACGTGGGAGACGAGCAGGTAATCGACGTGCGAGCGGTGCGTCGGGCAGAGCACGAGCGGCGCGCGGCGGCTGGCGTCGGCGGCGCGGCGCAGGCCGGCCTCGTCGACGTGCACGCCGTCGTAGAGCCGGTGGAAGACCCAGCGGGAGATCGTGTTGGCGCCGTCGACGACGGCCGGCGAGTAGCGCGCCGCGATCTCGACGAGGCAGCGGCGCACGTCGCGCTCGACGGCCGCCTCGGGGCGTCCGGTCGCGGCGGCGATCCGGCCGATCTCGTCCCGGAGCAGTCGGTCCCGGAGCGTCTCGTCGAGCAGCCGGCCGTGCTCCTTGAGCGGCGGTCCGACGACGGCGCGCAGCTCGCGGGAGAGGCCGACGCCGAGCGAGCCGCGGACCTTGCGGGCGATCGCGGCGGGCTCGGTGTCCGCCTCGGACCGCAGGACCTCCTGCAGGTCGATCGGCTTGCCAAGCTTCACGAAGGCGCGCTTGCGGTTGAAGAGGAACGAGACGAGCGCGTGGAGGCGGCCGGGGACGTCGGCCGAGCCGAGCACGACGTCGGCGAGATCGGGGCGCAGCTTCGAGGGCGCGCGCTTGAGGACCAGCAGCTGCGGCACCAGGTAAATGGGGCGATCGAGGCGCCGCTGCAGCTCCAGCAGCCGGGGGAAGGGATCGGCCGCCGCCTCGCCCTCGGCGGACAGCAGCGCGGGTCGACGCAGGAAGACCATGCCGGCGTCGCCGCGCTCGACCGCCTCGATGAGCGCACGCGTGCCGTCCCGGCTGCGGCCGAAGAGGTGCGGAAATGGGCGGTAGAGGAAGGTCAGCAGGCCGACGACGGCGCGCGCGAGCGGCAGGTTGCGGCGGGCGTAGACCCAGTTGAAATAGAGGTAATTGAGCACGCCCGCCGAGCGCATCACGTAGACGAGCGTGCCGGTCTGCGCCAGTCGGCCGAGCTGCGCGGCGGCCTCGTCGGGGAAGGTGACGGGCCCGAACGCGACCGTAAGCACGGCCCGCAGCAGCGGACCCCAGCCCAGCGCGCTGCGGGGCCGCCGGTCGGCGCCGCGGCGATCGCCGGCGCTGGCGGCCGGCTCAGGCGTCGACGACATCGCTCGGCGGCACGACGAAGGCGCGGACCCGCGCGAGCAGGGCGGGCGGATCGGCCGGCAGCGCGACGACGCCGTCGAGCGCGCGCCCGAGCGTGACCTCGGGGGCGAAGGGACCTGCGCCGAGCGCCAGGATCGGCGCGCGGCCCGAGGCGGCCTGCAGCAGCGCCTCGGCGCCCGGCCCGGCGAGCGCCGTGTCGAAGAGCAGCAGCGCAGGCGGGGCGCTGCGCACGCCCTCGGCGGCCTGCGCCATGTCGTCCCACGTGGTCACCGCGTGGCCGTCGCGGCGCAGCAGGGTCGCGAGCGTACGCCGCAGCGACTCGTCGGCGACCGCGAGGCCGACGTTCCCCGGCCGACCGCTCGGCACGTCCGGCACGCTCGCCGCGAACGACGGCAACGAGAGCTCGAACTCGAGCCGGTCGCCGTGGTGGTGCAACGAGAGCTCGCCGCCGTGCAGGCGCGCCACGCGTCGGGCGATCGTGAGGCCGACGGCCGAGGAGCTCGTCAGGTGCGGCAGCTCCTCGAGCGCGGTGAGCAGCTCTGCGTGCAGGCTCCCTGCGCCCCGCACGAAGACCCGCACGACGCCGCGCGCGAGCCGCGCGCAGAGCTCGATCTCGGGCGGACCGTCGCCGAGCCGAGCCGCGGTCACGAAGAGCTGCGCGAGCGCCTCGACGAGCCGTGCGGCGTCGCCCCGCACGAGCGGCTCGCCGCCCGGCGCCGTGATCGTCGCGCCGGAGCCATCGGGCCCGAGCGCGAGCAGCGCCTCCTCGATCGCCCGACGCAGCGGGAACGGGCGCGGATGCGGGGAGAGTCCGGCGG
Organism: uncultured Myxococcales bacterium; assembly: GCA_964354895.1. Taxonomy (GTDB): domain Bacteria; phylum Myxococcota; class Myxococcia; order Myxococcales; family Vulgatibacteraceae; genus CAYHCR01. Next base: position 5,766 of record CAYHCR010000112.1, read on the forward strand.
CGGCGAGTCGCACGCCGAGCAGGCCCCCGTCACAGAGGTGCGTGATGCGGTCGAGCGCGCTCCGCAGCTCGCGCAGCGCCGTCTCGTCGAGCAGGCCCGGCGCCGCGGGGAGCTGCGCGCGCAGCGTCATCACGGGCGCGGCGAGCGCGCCGGCGAGCGCGAAGAGCCGGGCCTCCTCCGCCGGGCTCGGTCCATCGTTGGGATCGATCGCCGACGCGAGCTCGGCGGCCGAGCGCGCCCGGGAGATCTCCAGCGCGTGCGCCGCGATCGCAGCGAGCCCGCGCGCCTCCTGCAGCAGCGACGCGACCGGCGGCGCCGCCCGGAGCAGGAAGGCCCCGTGGGCGCGACCGAACGCCAGCAGCGGGAGCGCGACGAGGCCGGCCTCGATGCGCTCCTCGTGCGCCGAGAAGGCGCGTCCCGCCGGCCCTTCGCCCGGGACGATCGGGCCGCCGAACGCGTCGTCGTCGCCCCGGCGCGCGGCGACATGCAGCCGCCCGTGCTCCGGCTCGAAGACCAGCGCGACGGCGTCATCCGCGTCGAGCCGCGCGCAGAGGTGGTCGAGCGCGCGCGCGAGCGCCTCCTCCGGCGTCGGCGCCTCGAGGACCAGCCTCGGGGGCAACGGCGAGGACGCAGCGGCGCGGCGGCGGGGCGGGGCCCGGCCGTCGCCTCGGGGAGGACGCGGCATTCGCTCTTGGGTTCCGGTGAAGTCGATCGGTTCTAGGGGCCGGCCGGGAGGGAGGTCAAGCGGCGCGGACGACGCCGTCTTCCCCGAGGGTGAAGCCCTTCGAAAGCTTTGCGGCCAGCTCGGGGCGCTGCTCCGCCGGAACGGCCGTCCCGAGCTCGGCGAGCGCCTGCGCGGCGGCCGTCCGGACCCGGACCGCCTCGTCATTCGTCGCGCGCCCCGCGAGCGGCCCCGCGGCCTCGGCCGTCTTCTGCTTCACGACGAGGCCGAAGACCGCGCAGCGGACGTCGTCCGCCGGATCCTCCACGAATTGCAGCGCGCACGGGCCGATCCGGGCGTCCTGGTGCTGGCCGAGGTGGTTGAGCAGCACCACCTTCTTCTCGGGATCGCGCGTGTAGGTCTTCGCCAGCAGATCGAGCACCGCCACGATCGTCTCGACCATGTCCTCGGGCCCGACGAGCTTCTCGAGGCAGCGCAACCCCCAGGAGACGTTCTCGTTGCGCTGGATGAACGCCTTGACCGGCGCGATCGCGTCGTCGCCGAGCGCCGTCACCATCGAGAAGACGTAGTCCTTCTCTTCGGCGTCGGTGATCCCGGGGTCGACGCGGAACGAGAAGCGGCCCAGGAGCGCGGCGATCGCCTCGGGCGTGCCGAGATCCCGCAGGTTCTCGAGCGCCTTGGTGCGCACCGACGGGTCGCCGAACTTCTCCTGCGCCTTCTTCTGGAGGTCCTTGACCTTCTTCTTGTCGCGATCGTCCTTCGAGCCGAACAGACCGAACACCATGGTGTGCCTCCGCGACGAACGCGCGTCCTACTCCCGCCGACGCGCACGACTCAAGGGTGGCGCGCGTCGGCCTGCGCTTGCCCGACCCGTGCCGGGGCGTGCATCCTCGCGGTGTGACGGCCCTGATCCTCGCGCTGCTCCTCGGCCAGGGCCGCGTCGCCCCTCTGCCCGGCGTGCCGCTCGACGCTGTCGTCGCCTCGGTCGGCCTGGGCCGCGGCGAGGCCGGCGCGCGCACCGTCCTGACCCGCGGCGATCTGGAGGCGGAGGCGGCGATCGCGCTCGCGGCGGCCCGGGGCGTCGAGGCGGCGCGCAAGCCGTTCCCGCCGGAGCTCCTCGCCGCGACGCTCGATCTCGTGATCGCCGAGCAGCTCCTCCACGACGAGGCCGAGCAGCTCAAGGTCGTGCGGCTCGATCGCAGGGAGCTCGAGGAGGCCGAGGAGGCGTTCGCCGAGCGCTGCGGTGGCCGCGAGGCGCTCGCCCGCTTCCTCGAAGAGCACGAGCTCTCCGAGACCGAGCTGCGGCGGGTGCTGCGGCGCGGTCGGCTCGCCGGGCGCTACCTGGAGTCTCGCTTCGCCCTCACGCCGCCGCCGGGTGAGGCCGCGGTCCGGGAGCTCTTCGAGGCGCGGGGCGGGGCGCGCACCGCGCCGATCCCCGCCGAGCTGCGGCCGGCGCTCGAGCTCGAGGCCCTGCGCCGCCAGCGCGGCCGGCTCGCCCAGGAGCTCGTCGCGGATTTGCGGCGCCGCGCCGAGCTGCGGCTGCTCGTGGATCTGCGCAAGGAGGGCGCTCGGTGAGGATCGAGGCGATGGCGCCGGCCGATCTCGACGCGGTCATGCAGCTGCAGGCGCGCTCGTTCGCCGAGCCCTGGAGCCGGACGCTCTTCGAGACGGAGCTCGCCCTGCCGCGCTCCCGCCTGCGCCTCGCGCGAGACGATGCCGGCCGGCCGCTCGGCCTCGTGGTCGCGTGGGTCGTGCTCGACGAGCTGCACGTGCTCAACGTCGCGACCGCGCCCGAGGTCCGTCGCGGCGGGGTCGC
>CAYHCR010000113.1:0-8230 GCA_964354895.1 uncultured Myxococcales bacterium
GCCATCCGGAATGCGGCGGTACATGCGCTCGAGCTGCGCGAGTTGGCCATCGGCGAGCGCGAGCGGCAAGCGCTCCGCGACGGCAGGCGGGATCTCGACCCGCTGCGCCGCCGACGCGTACGCCTCGGCAGCCACGCGTTGCACACCGTCCGTGCTGAAACGCTCGAGGATCCTGCGCTTGCGCTCTTCCAGCATCGCCTTGAGCGCATCAAGGCTGGGACCGAGCCCCTTGATCTGCGAGGGATCCAGGCGCTCGGGCTCCTGCGGAAGGGTCAGCTCACGCCCGCAGGCGGACCCCACGAGCAGCACGGCGAGCAGCGCGCGGCGGATCATCGCAGCCGCTCCAGCCGCAGGCTCGCGCCATCCATGCAGCTCTGCCGGTGCGCGACGAGGGCAGAGGTCTCCCCGCCGACCATGGTGGGCGCGGCCGAGCGGCAGCCGCTGCGGGTGAGCGCGCCGTCGGGCGTGTCCCGCGCGAAGATCGGCTCCCAGCGCGCGCCGTCGAACCAGAACGCGAAGAGGCGCTCGTCGACCAGCGCGGTCACGAACGCGACGTCTCCGACGGAGACGCACGCGACGTCCGAGGCGCGGGCGACCGAGCTCGGCAGGCGGAGCGGCGCGGAGGCGCTCCAGCGCTTGCCGACGTCGTCCCACGTGAACGGCTCGAGCTGCGACGGGAGCAGGATCGTCTGCGTCTGCTCGTCCCAGGCGGAGTACGGGAGGACCGCGAGCGGGACGCCGGCGAGTCCGCAGAGCGCGGCGGGCCGCGGCGGGGCCTCGGGGTGCTCCACGATCGGCACCTCGTTCGCGAGCGCGAAGGTCCCCTCGGCGGGGTCCTGCCGGACGAAGGTCGTCGACGCGCCCCCTGCGCGCGCGGCGCGCGTGTGCACGGAGATCCAGCGCTCGCCGCCGATCGGCGTGACGTCGAGCCGCTCAGGGAACCCAGCCAGCGGCAGCGCCGGCACGCCGCGCCGAACCAGATCGAGGAGCGAGCCGTCGGCCCGGGTCTCGACCGTGTAGGCGTGCAGCGCTGCGGTCCTCGTGGGCGAGCCGACGCCGAGCGCGACCACGACGTCGCGACCCGTCGTGGGCGTGAGCTCGAACGCGCTCCCGCAGGCGGGCGCCCCCAGCGGATCGAGCGCCGCCACCGGCGCGGCGAGCGGATCGAACCCCGCGAAGATGCCGAAGGGCACGCCCCCGGGCGCGCCCGGACAGTTGTTCCCCGTCGGCTCGGTGTAGAGGAAGAGCGCCGCCTCGGGCGTGGTCGCCGCGGCCCGCAGGCCCGCGAGCTGCATCGGCAGGCCGGAGGGGTCGTCGCAGGTGACCGGCGCGCTGTCCCGGATCGTGCAGCGTTGCCAGAGGACGGTGTCGGGGAAGACCGGATCTTCCGTGGCGAAGATCAGCCGCGCGCTGCCATCCGGGAAGGGTTGCAGCTTGATCGGCAGCTCGCTGGTGATCCCCCGAAGATCGAGGAGCGGGTCAAACAGCGCGTCCTCGGGCCCGGGCGTGACGCCGACGCCGAGCGAGATCCAGCTCACGGGCGCAGCGGGCGGGATCTTGTCGTTGGCGTCGAGCACCGTCGGGCGGATCGACGCGACGTAGCGGCCCGGCGCGAAGGGGCGCGACGGGTAGAACTCGACCGTGGTCCGGACGAGCGGCACGTCGGGCGGGCCGAGCACCTGCACGTACTCGCGCCCCGCCACGGGCGCGCCCGCGTCGTCGAGCACCTGCAGCACGGGGAAGAGCGCAGGGCTTCCCTTCGCGGGCACGACGGCCTGCCGCAGGGTCGTCTCGAAGCTCGCGGTGATCGGCCCGAGCGCGCCGAGCAGCTGCTGCGAGGAGGGCTCCCACGAGGGCGCCGCGCCGTCGCGCACGAGGCCGCCGGCCTCGACGTCGATCACGAGCGCGCCGACGTCGAAGTTCTCGAGAGAGGCGAGGTCGAACGCGGCGCTGGAGACGGCGGCGAGCCCCGAGATCTCCGCGCGCACGAGATACCGCCCCGGCGGCAGCGCGAGCGGCGCGAAGGGCGCGTCGAGCGGGACGAGCGAGCGCGCGAGCGAGCGGCCGTCGGCCACCGCGACGACCTCTACGATCGCGTCGCCGGGCGCGCCGTCGCTGCGCAGCACCGTGCCGGTGATCGTGCCGGCCGGCGTCGCTTCGAGCGCCGCGAGCGAGAGGTCCGAGAGCCGCACGCTCTCGCCCGGAGAGGCGTCGATCGCGAGGCGATCTTCGAGGTATCCGGCGGCCGAGATCCGCAGCGCGATCGCGCCGCCCGGCAGGCCGCGCAGCACGAATTCGCCCCTCGAATTGGTCAGGATGGGCGCGACCGGCAGGAGCAGCGGCTCGATCTGGATGCCGTCGTGGCCGACGTCCAGGCTCGGCAGGTCCCCGCGGCGGATCGTGCCGCGGACCTCGACGCTGCGGCCGAGCAGCACGTCGCCCAGCGAGAAGTCCGTGCCCGCGAGGATCGGCAGCTCCGAGGAGGAGAAGAGCAGCTGGCGATCGACGGCGCCGTCGGCATTGCTGTCGAGCTGAAAGTGGAGCGTGAAGGGCGGCGCGCCGGTGACCAGGGCGAAGCGTCCGTCGGCGCCGGAGACAGCCGAGGCGCGCGTGGTGCCGTCGGGGAGCCGGACGTCGATCGTGGCGCCGACGGCGGCCACCGGCAGCGGCTCGCCGGGCTGCTCCACTTTGGTGACGCCGCTCACCGTCGTTCGCGCCGGATCGAGCGCGCCGGGCGCCTCCTCCACCGCGAGGTCGCGGCTGCAGGAGACGATCGTGAGCAGCAGCGGGATCAAGGTGACGCGGCGCATGTTGGGGCTTCCTCCGAGAGCCGGACAGTCTCTCCGGGACGCCGCGCCGCGGCAACGGCCGAAGCCCTGCTCGAGAGGTCCTCAGGGCTCGAGCAGATCGGTCGTGAAGGCGAAGCCGAGGAGCACGTAGGGCATCGCCCGCGGGACGTCGACGCCGGTGCGGTACGGGTGGTCGAGGTACCAGCTCACGATGCCGAGGATCGTCGGCTTGTCGAAGCGCGTGAAGCCGTCCTCCCAGAGCGTGTAGGCCGCGAGCACGCCGAGCCGGTGGTGGCCGTTCTCTGCGCCGTCCTCGTACTGCGGCGCGACGAGCGTGTGGCGCAGCCCCAGCACGAGGCCGTCGCCCTCGATCCAGAGCAGGTCTGCGTCGTTCTGCAGGACCCAGCCCTCCTTCGGGACGAGCGTGTCGAGCGTGCCCTCGAAGAAGAACTCGTCCTCGCCGTGCAGGTCTGCCACCCAGTATTCGGCGGAGAGCTTGTCGCGCGCGGCGAACGAGCCGACCTTGAGCTGGAGCATCGGCTCGATCGTGAATTGTCCCGCGTTCGTCGCGTAGGACTCGTCACGCTCGTCGCCCGCCTTCCGGGCGCTGTCGCTGTAGTCGGCGGCGGTCGTCTCCGTCGACTGGACGAAGCCGAAGGAATGCAGGAACCGCACGTAGATCGCGGTCATGCGCAGGTGGAAGAACGAGGCCGGCTGGAGCTCGAGGCCGGGCCCGATGCGCGAGTAGGCGGGGTTCAACTTCGGAAAGAGGCCGAGGAAGAAGAAGTTGTCCCGGAACGCGCGGCCCTCGTCCTCGTAGAGCCGATGCTGCCAGCCGAACCGGAGCTGGTTTTCGAGGCCGATCGGGTTGACGCGGAGGACCTGCAGGCTCGAGAGCATGAGCCGATCGGCCGGCGGCACGAGCCAACCGTCCTCGGCGCGACGCGGGCCGACGCGTGCGGGCGTCGCGGCGGCGGGCGTCGCGGGCTCCTCCGCGGCGGCGGGCGCGGCCGACAGCGAACAGACGATGGCGGCGAACGCGCGGACGCACGAACGGACGGACATGTGACCCCCCCGGGCAGAGCACTTCGGCTGCACGCTCGCCGGTCGCCGGGGCCCGCGCAAACGCCGATCGCGAGCGGTGCTCCGATCCCGCTCGGCCCAGCGCCGCTCCGGAGCGGTGCAGCGCGCCGATCCGGCCCTGCGGCCGCGCTGCGGCCCGTCCTGGTGGCGCCTGGCGCTCGGCACGCCGGCTGCAATACCCCTCCTCGTCGGTCACGAACGGAGGACGTCATGCGGGTCACCTTCTGGGGCGTGCGGGGTTCCATCGCGACGAGCGGGCCGGAGTTCGCCCGGTACGGCGGCAACACGACCTGCGTGGAGGTGGAGGCGGGCGGGGCGCGGATCGTGCTCGACGCGGGGACAGGCCTGCGGCCGCTCGGCCAGAAGCTGCTCGCGGAGGCCAGGGAGGGCGGCCGCGCGGTGAAGGCGACCATGCTCTTCACGCACCTGCACTGGGACCACATCCAGGGCTTCCCCTTCTTCTCGCCTGCGTTCCTTCCCGCCACGGAGCTGGAGCTCTGGGGCCCGGGCGAGGCGGGCCTCGGGCTGCAGGCCTCGCTCGAGAAGCAGATGTGCCCGCCGAACTTCCCGGTGCCGCTCGGGGCGATGGGCAGCCAGCGCGCCTTCCACACGATCGGCGACGGCCAGCAGCTGCGCGTCGGCGACGCCGTCATCACGACCCGCGCGCTCGTCCACCCGCAGGGCTCGCTCGGCTACCGGATCGAGGCGGACGGCGCGGTCTTCTGCTTCGCGACCGACACCGAGCACCTGCCCGGCGGCGAGATCGACCCGGCGCTGCGGCAGCTCGCGGACGGCGCAGACCTGCTCGTCTACGACGCGCAGTACACGACCGACGAGTACGAGGGGCGCGTCGGCCCGTCGCGCAGGGGCTGGGGTCACTCGACCGTGGAGGAGGCGGTGCGGATCGGGAAGGCCTGCGGGGCCAAGGCGCTCGGGCTCTTTCACCACGACCCGACGCACGACGACACGATGGTGCAGGCGATGGAGCGCGACGCCCGCAGCCGCTTCGGCGGCGCCTTCGCCTGCCGCGAGGGCCTGACGATGAGCCTGTCGTGAACGGCGTCCCGCTGGCCCGGAGGGCGCGCGCCATGTACGCCGAGCGGCCCTCGTCCCTGGAGCTGCCGTGGCGCGATGCGCCGCACGCGAAGGTCCCGCCGCGCGACGCGCTGGACGAGGGTACGATGCCGCTCGCCATGACGGAGTCGCAGGAGAGCCCGGTCCTGCTCGCGGTCAGCGAGCTGCTCGGCCGCGAGGTCGCCGCGGTCGATCTGCTGCAGGCGATCGTCGATCGCATCGCGGCGGCGCTGCTCGCGGATCGCGGCACGCTCTACCTGGTGGATCCGGCGACGGGTGAGGTCTTCAGCAAGGCTGCACACCTGCCCGAGCTCCCGGAGATCCGCCTCGGGCGCGGCCAGGGCGTCGCGGGCCACGTCGCGGCGACGGGCGAGGTCGTCAACGTGCGCGCGGCGGGCACGGACGGCCGCTTCTTCGCCGGCGTCGACGAGAAGACCGGCTACAAGACCGAGTCGATGCTCGTCGCGCCCATCCGCTCGCGCGCCGGCACCGTGGTCGGCGTGCTGCAGCTGCTCAACAAGCGGGGCGGCGCGTTCGACGCGGCAGACGAGGCCTACCTCGCGAAGCTCGCGGCGCAGGCGGCCGTCGCGCTCGAGGCGACCACGCTCTGGGCAGAGCTGCACCGACCGGCGAGCGAGGTGAAGGGGCCGGTGCCGCTCGCGGATCGCTTCAACCGGATCGTCGGCGAGTCGGAGGCGATGCAGCAGGTCTATCGGCTCGTGACGAAGGTGGCGCGCAGCGAAGCCACCGTGCTGCTCTGCGGGGAGAGCGGCACGGGCAAGGAGCTCTTCGCGCGGGCCCTGCACGTGAATTCCGCCCGTCGCGCCGGGCCGTTCGTGAAGGTCGACTGTGCCGCGTTGCCGCCTTCGCTGATCGAGAACGAGCTCTTCGGCCACGAGAAGGGCGCCTACACCGGCGCGGACGGGCGCGCGGAGGGCAAGTTCGACGCGGCGAAGGGCGGCACGCTCTTCCTGGACGAGCTCGGCGAGCTGCCGCTGCCGGTGCAGGGCAAGCTGCTCGGCGTGCTGCAGGACCGGCGCTTCACGCGCGTGGGCGGCCAGAAGGAGCAGGAGACGGACGTGCGGATCGTCGCGGCGACGAACCGCGAGCTGCCGGCGATGGTGAAGGCGGGCACCTTCCGCGCGGATCTCTACTACCGCGTGAGGGTCGTGGAGCTCCGCCTGCCCCCGCTGCGGGAGCGCCGGGGCGACGTGCCCAAGCTCGCGCGGCACTTTCTCCAGACCGCGGCGCGTCGGCATGGTCGGCCGCTGCCGACGCTGTCGGAGGGCGCGCTGGATCGGCTGGCGCGCTGGAGCTGGCCGGGGAACGTGCGGGAGCTCGAGAACGTGCTCGAGAGCGCGGTCGTGCTCGCGGACGGCGATCGGCTGGAGGCGGCGCACCTGCCGCTGCCGGAGTCGGACGAGGCGGAAGTTCCGCAGGTAATGCGACCCGCGCTCTCCCCGCCGCGGCCCGCGTCCGGGATCTTCACGATCCCGCAGCCCGCGCACGTGCGACCGCTCGCAGACGTGGAGCGGGACGCCGTCCTCGCGGCGCTCGACGCGGCGCTCGGCAATCGCACGGTCGCGGCGAAGTGGCTCGGCATCGGCCGCAACACGCTCGGCCGCAAGCTCAAGGAGTGGGGCCTCGCCGAAGGCGAGGACGAGCCGGGCTGATCACGGCGCGGTCACGGGCTCCGCGAGCGGGAGCGCGCCTGCGCCGACGCGCGAGCCGTTGTCCGAGAAGACGCTCGCGGGGTCCACGAGCAGCAGCGCCGGCTCGGGCGCCGCAGGCAGGGTGGCCCGCTCCTCGATCCCGACGCCGTCCTGCGCCTGGAGCGCGACCGCGTTGCCAGCAAACCTGCACTCCGCCGCCGTCACCGACGCGTCCGCGACCACGAGCCCCGCCGCGGGCTGATCGACGATCGCGACGCCGGTGAGCCTGGCCGTCGCGCCCCCGACGATCTCGAGGCCGTGGCCGTAGCGCCCCGCCGCGTCCTTCGCGGCCGGGCCGACGAAGACGCCCGTGAGCTCGAGCGCGCCGCCGCCGAAGGCGAAGCCCGCGACCTGGGTCGAGCCGAACAGCCCGGCGTCCAGCAGCGAGAGCGTGCCGCCGCGCTGCACGGCGAGCGCGCGGCCGCTCGTGCCTGCGCCCGTGCGCGTGTCGACCACCGTGACGCGCGCGCCCTCGAGCGAGCCCTCCTCGACGAAGAGCCCGACGCGCGTCGCCTCGCGCACGGTCACGTCCGAGAGCGTCGCGGCGCCGCCGAAGTGCGCGACGATCCCGTAGCCGAAGTCGCCGGCCTCGTCGGGCACCGTCCCCTCGAGGACCGCGCGTTCGAGCAGCAGCGCGCCCTCCTGCGCGAGCGCGCCAACGACGGTCGCGCCGCGCACGGCGACGGGGCCGAGCGTGAGCCGGCCGCCCGTCACCGCGGCGAGGCCGACGCCGTAGCGGCCGCCCGGATCGGCGTTGCCGGGGGCGATGTCGCGCACGAGCAGGCCGCCGCCCTGGACCTCGCCGCCGTCGTCGGCCACGACCGCCGCCGAGCAGGTCTGCAGGAGCGTGACGTCGTCGATCACGAGGCTCGCGCCGCCGCGGACCGAGAGGCCGGTGCCGGTGAAGGGCGAATCGACGGGGCGGGTGCGGCGTACCAGCGCGCGGGAGAGCCGCAGCTGCGTGCCGGCGTCCTCGAGGAAGACCCCGTCGCCCGCGACGTCGGAGACGAGCAGGCCCTCGGCGATCGCGCCGGCGCCCGCGCTCACGTGCAGCCCGCTGGAAGGCTCGGTGGCGGCCTCGTCGCCCACCGAGCGCACCGCGAGGTCGGAGGCCCGGAGCCGCACGTCGGCGCCCAGCGCCATCACGCCGTCGCGGGCGGTGTCGGCCACCGTCACGCGGGCCAGGTCGAGCGTCGCGGCGCCGTCGGTGACGAGCGCGCCGGTGGAGAGCACCTGGTCGTCGAGCGTCCGGCCGGCCGTGATCCCGTCGATCACCACGTCGGTGAGCGTCACGCTCCCGCCGCCGCGCGCGAGCGCGCCGATCCCCGAGACGTTCGTCACGCGGGAGGCGTTCGCCACGAGGGTCGCGCCGTCGTCCGCCTGCAGCCCGTGGCCGAGCGCGCCGCCGGGGCGGGCCGTGCCGCCCTCGACGAGCGTCGCGTCCAGCGCTGCGCTGCTGCCCGCGCCGACCGCATAGACGCCCTGATCACCGAAGCCGGAGAGCTCGGCGCGCTCGGCGACGAGGCGGCCGCCGAAGCCGATCGAGGCGCCGACGCCGAACCGGCCGCCCTG
>CAYHCR010000114.1:0-8221 GCA_964354895.1 uncultured Myxococcales bacterium
CTGAGCAGTCCGAACTGCGCCTCCGGGAGATCGAGCAGGCTCGAGAGCTTCTCGACCCGCGGCCGATCGCCGGGCGCGCCCACGGTCCACGGGAGCGCGGCCTTCGAGAGCGACGCGACCACGGGACCGAGGTCCGGATCTTCCGCGAGCGCCGCGCAGTCCAGCGTGTAGGACTCCTCCATCAGCTTTGCCATGCTGCCGGCGGGGTCCGGGTAGCTGATCAGCTCGCGGCAGCCTCGCGTCGCGCGCTCGACGACGACGGTCACGATCAGCTGGCGCTCGAGATCCACCATCATCCGCGCCGCGCCGAGCGCGCCAGCGGTCAAGAGGAACCGACGGGGCCCTTCGGCCCAGCGTCGCGTGGTCCCGCCGCTGACCTTCACCAACCGCTCGTTGGCGGCGATCAGCCCCTCGCTGGCGTCGTCGGCCTCCGCGCGGTCGACGTCGCGCAGGGACCTTACGTAGGCGCGCAGCGCTTCGGCCTTCGGGTGCCGGGAGGGATCCCGCTGCAGCGTGAGGCCGTCCGCGCGCTCACCCGTGTGTGCGTGGAGGATCGGCGCAGGCAGCGTGACGGCGGCCGCAGGCGGGCGGCCGCTCGCAGCGGGCTTCGTGGAGACCGGGCTCCCGCCGTCGTAGGCCTCGTCCAGCCAGAGCGTCCCGTCCTCACGCCACGCGCGCCACGCACCATGCATCTCCCCCCTCTGCCAGCCACCCTCCGATTTCGGCTTGCCGGGGCCATACCACTCGAGCTCCGGCCCCTCCTTGCGGCCCGCGCCGTCCTCGCACCAGGCGTGCAGCGAGGCCGGCGGGGCGCCACCCTTCGCGCTCGTGCCTGCGGGGCACGGCGAGCCGGCGAGGAGCAGCGGAAGGAGCGCCAGTACGAAGGCCATGGCCGGAAGCGTAGCAAAGCATCGCCGCCGGTCGCACGCCGCCTCGTTCTGACGGTCGACCCGCTCGGAATGATGGCGATACCCCGGCGCACGCGGGCGGATTTGCCCAAAACGCTGCGCCACGCGTTGGGTCGAAGCTTGCAATCCTCCCTTCGAACGAAGCATGACGACGGGAGCCCCGATGCGGAGGCCGGTGATCGCGGACGACGACGTGGTGGGAGACGAGTCGGTGGCGCTCGAGGTCGACCGGCGCCGGGCGGCCCGCAGGCTGCTGTCGTGAGCCACCGAGCGCAGGCTCGACGAGCACGATCGCGCGCACGTCGCAGGGAGGTTGCACCGATGACCCCGCGGGCAAGGAGCGTTCCCCGCAAGGCGCACTTCGAACCTGCGTCTGCGGGCGACGCGGAAGGCGTGTGCGGCCCGCCGGACGCCCCTCACCCGCCCCCCGCCCATTGGGTGATCGCCCGCAGCGCCCGCCCGGTCGCGGTCGAGCAGAGCGCCTCCGCCTCGGCGGCGAGCGCGCGGGCCTGCGCGAACGCACCGGTCCGGAGCGCGTCGCGCGCGGCGGTGCGTCGGCGGAGCGCCTCGGCCCACACAACGAGCAAGGGGGAGAGATCAAGGCCGCAGCGGCTGCAGGTCGTGCCCCCCCGGTAGCGGGCTCGACACACCGGACAGGGCGGCGGGGCCTCGCTCACCGCTTGCCGTCCACGAAGAAGAGGAGCTCCCGCAGCTCGTGGCTCGGCGCCGCCAGCGCGGCGGGCGCGGCGCCCTCGAGCGCCTCCTGCAGCCGCTCGATGAGGGCGATCGCCTCCTCGCGATCTTCGTCATGCATGCGTCCGAGCGCCTCGCGCGCCCGCTCGATGAGCGCGCGACCTGCGTCGGTCGCGACTCGCTCCGCCGGGTCCACGCTCGGGCCGACGGCCGCCGCCGCGATCGGGAGGGCGGCCTCGAACGCCTCCGCCTGCTCGTCGTCCGTCTCGTCCCCTTCCTGCGCGTCCCTGCGCGAGGCCCACAGCTCCGCGAGCCGCGCCTGCCCCTCCGCCAGCGCCGCCTCGTCCGGCGTGCGGGTCGCGCCCTCGATGCGGATCCGCTTGGAGAGCCCGGTGCGCTTCTCGGTCGCGCAGACATGCAGGATCCCGTCGAGATCGAGGCTCATCTCGACGATCACCTCGTTGGGGCCCTCGATCTTCGTGAGGCCCTCGACCGCGAAGTGTCCGATCGGCAGGTTCTTGAGCGCGTCCGCGTCTTCGCCCTGAAAGATATCCAGCTCCACGCGCGGCTGGAAGTTCGACGCAGTGAAGTATCGCTCGGAGCGCGTCAGCGGCAGCGGGGTGTTTCGCCGCAGCAGCGGGCGGTAGCAGTACGGGTAGAGCTCGCCGTCGCGCTCGTCCAGGTGCGAGGGGCCGAAGGAATACGGGGAGACATCCACGAGCACTCGATCCACGTCGTGGCCCGAGAGCCGCGACGCGAGCACGCCGGCGCCGAGCGCCACACACAGGTCCGGATGGACCTCCTGCCTCGGCACGATCCCCGTCCGCTCTTCGAGGAGCCGAGAGACCAGCGGCGTGCGGGTGGATCCGCCCACGAGCAGGATCCCGTCGAGGTCGGCGGGGCGTTTGCCTGCGTCCTGCAGCGCGCGGGAGACGCTCGCCAACGAGCGCTCGACGAGCGGCCGGATGAGCGCCTCGTACTCCTCCCGCTGGAGCTCCTTGGTGAGGTGCAGCGGGACGCCGTCGCGGATCGCGAGGGACTCTTCCCGCACGGCGACGTCCGGGCGCTCCGAGAGAGCGCGCTTTGCCGCCTCGGCGGCGACGAGCAGGCGCGACACAGCGATGCGGTCCTCCCGCAGATCGACGCCATGCGTCGCCCGGAAGGAGCCGAGGAGCTGCTCGAGCAGGAGCGCGTCGAAGTCGTCGCCGCCGAGCTGGGTGTCTCCGTGGCTCGCCAGCACCTCGGTGACGTCGCCCTCCGCGACGACCACCGATACATCGAGCGTGCCACCGCCCAGGTCGTAGATGAGGAGGGTGCGGCGCTGGCCGTCGCCCTGACCGAACGCGAGGCTGGCGGCGGTCGGCTCGTTGAGGATGCGCACCACCTCGAGCCCGGCGAGCGCGCCCGCCGCGCGCGTGGCGTTGCGCTGGGCGTCCGAGAAGTAGGCGGGCACGGTGAGCACCGCCTTGCGCACCGGCACGCCGAGGGAGCGCTCGGCCCACGTGGCGAGCTCACGCAGCACGAGCGCCGAGAGCTCCTCGGGCGAGAACTCGCGATCGCCGAGCTTCACCCGCTCGCCGGTGCCCATCTTGCGTTTGATGCTCTTCACCGTCCGCTCGGGGAAGATCAGCAGCTGGTTGCGCGCGGCGCGGCCGACGAGCAGCTCGCCGGTCGGAGAGAGCCCCACACACGAAGGCAGCATCGGCGCCTCGCCCGGCCCGAGCACCCGCACGCGCCCGTCCTTGAGCGCCGCCACCTCCGAATTGGTGGTCCCCAGATCGATCCCCACCACCACGTCGCCGCTCACGATGGACCTCCACCACGCGCCGCCTGCGGCGGCCGGGACACTTTTACGTCTGCCACCCGAAGGGGCTCGCCGTCGAGCAGATAGCCGGGCCGCAGCAGCTCGAGCACCGTGCCCCCCGCTGCGCCCGCGCGCTCCTCCACGGCCACCGCACGCATCCGGTGCGGATCGAACGGCAGCCCCACACGCACGATCTCCTCGACGCGCAGCCGACGCAGCGCCTCCTCGAGGCGCGCCAGCGCGAGCGCCTGGCCCTCCACGAGCGCGGCCGTCGCCGCGAGCAGCGTGGCGTGCGGCTCGTCCGCTCGACGAAAGAGCCGGGCGAGGCCGGACGGCGGCGGCGCCCCGTGGAGTCGTGCGAGCTGCGCGCGCGCGGCGCCGAGCCCGCGGCCCAGCCGCTCCCGCAGCTCGAGGAGCAGCTCGAGGTGTTCGCGATCGCGGCGGCCCTCGGCCTCCCGGACCTGCGCCCGCTCTCGGTCCTTCGAGGCGCCCCGCAGCTCCGCCGAGAGCTGCTCCACCGCCGCCGATACACCCGCCTCCGGCGCCTGCGCAGCGAGCGGCGCCAGGACGTCATGGAGGCTCTGAAACGAGCGCCCCTGGAGCTTCACCTCCTGCGCGACCACCGCGAGCCCGGAGAGGAGCGTGTGCAGATCCGGCAGCGCGGGGGCGGGCGGCGCGGCCTCCAGCAGCGCCTGCCCGAGCCCCGGCGGGAGCGCCTCCTCGACCAGGGCCTCGTCCAGCCAGCCGGAGAAGCGGCCGAGGAGCTGCGTTCGAAGCGTGGGCTCCATGATCTATCCCTCCTGCAGCGCGCGCAGCCACGGCGCGAGGCCGACCCACCGGCGCGCCGCGGGCCTCCCGGCGCCCAGCGTGGTGAAGGGTTCGTCGTCCTCCACCTCGAGCAGCAGGCGCGCCCGCGCGCGTGGATCCCGCAGCGCCGCCCAGGCGTCGCGGATCTGCTCGAACTGTGCCGGGCGTCGGTCGGGCGGAAACTCCTGCACCTTGGCAAGGTATGCGGCCCGCAGGGCCTCCTCGGTCGCGCCCGGCGCGACGCCGAGCAGCGCCCACGGATCATGTCTGGGACTCATCGCCGCTTCCTCCCGGGGTTCGGCGGTCCAAGGCCCGCCGCTTCGATGGCCGCGAACAGCTCGACCGCGCCGACGGGATCTCGACGGAACGCCTCCTGTAACAGCGCCTGGGGCGACGCAGGCCCACGTTGGCCGAAGTGCGCATACAACTCTCCCATCAGCTTCTGTGCCCCCGCCGACAGCGAGGGTGGGAGCCTCAGCGCCCTGAGAAGCTCCTCCTCCGGGTCGGAGAGCTCGTGGTCCTCATCGTCGTCGTCGTCCTCGTCGTCCTCCTCTTCGTCGTCGAAGAGTCCGGCTGGAAATCCGGCCGCGCGCGCGGGCCCCTCGTCGCAGAGCGGGCAGCCACACTGCTTCGCGTACCGCTCGTCGGCGGCGCCGCGCCCCGTCCGACTCGTCGCCGGCGCCCGCTCGAAGGCGAGGACCCGCTCCACCACCTCGTCCGGCAGCGTGGCCTGGGGTCCGTCGCCCATGAGCTCCGCGAGCTTCTGGCGCGCGGTGGCCGCGAGCGACTCGTCCCGCTGGCGACGCCCGAGCTCGGCCGCGATCGCCAGGCAGTGCGCACGCCGCAGCGGCTGGCCGAAGATCGTGAGCGCGCGCAAGAGCAGGAATTGGCCGGTGAATCGGCCGCTCAGCGCGAGGCCCGCTCGCGTGGCGACCTCCCGCAGCCCCGACTCGTTGCGTCGCCCGGCCCACTCGGCGATCACGAGCAGCTCTGCGGCGTTGAGCTCGCTCGCGCCGAGCTCCTGCTCGAGCGCCTCGATCCAATGGGGAGGGAGGTCGAGGAGCAGCGTGGAGCCCGGGCCGGCCTCGAGCCGATCCAGCGTCAGCAATTGCGCCGCTGCGAGCCCGATCGGACCGGCGGGAGGAGGTTCCACCCTACCTGCCTGCTTGCGGCCCGTGGCCTTGACGCGCCCGGGCGCCTTCTTGCGTAGCCGCACCGCGTCGATCAGCAGCGGCGCCGCGGGACCGAGCTGCCGCTCGACGGCGGCGGCATGACGCTGGGCCTCCTCGGCCTGGCCGAGCAGCTCTGCGACGACGCACGCCAGCGCCTCGACGAGCGCCCGGCGGGGTCCGGTCGTGGCGTCGGAGCTCGCGAGGAGCGCGACCATGTGTTCGACCGCGAGGTGCACCTTTGCCTGCCTGATCGGCCGGAGGATCGCGCCGACCCGCAGCCCGAAGCGCAGCGGCCGGATCGACGGATCGAGCGGATCCAGGACCTCGGCCGCGGCCAGCGAGGTGAGCGCCGGCCCCACGTGGCCCCTCGCCGCGGAGAGCTTTGCGCGCACAAGGTGCGGTCTCGGGTCGTTCGGAAGCGCCGCGCACCACGCCTTCGCGGCGTCCGCCGGCCGACCCCGCGGCCGCGCCTCCTCTCGCACGAGCCACCGCGCGAAGAGCGCCGGGTCAGGATCCATCGAGACCGCGCGCTCGAGCAGGCGCGTCGGCTCGAGGCCGAGGAGCTCGTCGGCCACGCGCGCGCGCGGGATCGCCTGCGCCGCAAGCGCAGCTGGCTGTCCTTCGTAGAACCCCGCGAAGCCGTCGAAGTCCTTCAAGCACTGGGTGCGTTGGTCGTCGGAGGCCCGCTCGCACAGCCCCGCCATGCGCGCGAAGACCGCCGCAGCTGCAAGGCTGTCCAGCTCGAACAGCCCCTCGCGGACCGCCTGCCGCCGGAAGGCGTCCCAGGCGCAGGCCGCATGCAACGGCGCGTCGCGCTCGAAGGACGTCGCGTACCGCCGGAAGAAGGCGGCGTCCTTGGGCGTGGTCCCCCCGGCGGCCTTCCGCACGGTCGCGAAGGGAAGCCTGCGCTGTGCGGCCCGGATCGACACGCGCTGGCGCAGCTCCACGAGGAGCTCGGGGCGGGCCGCCTCGCACGCAGCGCAGGCCCGCTCGATCGCGGCGAAGATCTTCTTGTCGGATCCCTTTGGCGCCCCGAAGGCGACGTCGAGCGCGGTGAGCGCCTTGGACAGCTCTGCCGGGTCACTGCAGATCGCGGCGACCAGCCGCGCGGCGCCTGCCGGGAGACTCGGCCCCGCGCCACCCGCGAGGACGGCGGTCGCCGCAGGGACGAGCCTCGCTGCGCCGGAGCTCGCGTCGATCGCGGACAGCGTTGCAGCGGCGCGCTCGTCGTCGCCGCGGTGGAGCGCGCCGATCGCGCGGATGAGGAGCTTGAACGGCGCGAGCGGCCCCTTGCGAGAGACCGCGGAGAGGAGCTGCTCGAGCGTTGCCTCGGCCACCTGCGTGGTCGTCGCGAGCTCGAAGGCCTGCGCCACCGACGCAGCCTCGACGCGGAGCGGGTGCGTCTCCGGCAGCGCGATACAAGCGGCGATCATCGACGGGGCGACGGCCCTTCGGCGCAGCGCCTCCTCGATCGCCTGGCGCTCCTCGACCGGGAGCGAGGGATCTGCGAGCGGCGCGAGCAGCTCTGCCAGCGAGGGTTCGGCCGAGGTGGCGAGCCGTCGGGCGATCGCGGAGTGGCGTCGCCGGAGCAGGGCCTCGAGCGCGTCGGCCTCGGGGCCGAGCCCTCGCGCCCGGAGCCCCGCGAGCCGCGCCCGGTACGCCTCGGCGAGCAGCGCCTCGCTCTCGTCCGAGTCGGAGCCGGCGTGGAGCACGCGGGCGCGATCCACCGCCCCGCGGGTGTCCCCTGCGTCGAGCAGCGCGCGGATCTCCGTGACGGCACTGCTTGACACGACGGCTGCGACCTCGGCCACGGCGCCTCCCGGACGTTCCCACGGCCGCGTCCTATCGCGCGCGCTCTCTCTCTTCCACGCCTCGTTGCAGCGCAGGCCGGAGCCACCTTCTTTGGGGCCAGGACCCGCGCGACCTGCCCCTCGATCCCGCGCGCGACCACGAAGCGGTCGAAGAGGCGCCCGCCTGACCGCCGTCATGGTCAGGCCGGCCAGCTTGGGCTTCTATGGATACGTCCATCTACTGAGCAAGCGTCCGCGGCGCGCGCCGCACCGGTGCTCGCCCTGCCCGACCCGCGCGCGTCTCTGCCCTCGAGGCCCTTCATGCGTCCGCACACCGCCCTCTCCCTCGCGTGGCTCGTCGGCCTCGCCACGATCCTCTCCCTCGTCCCCTCGCCCGCAAACGCCTGCGAGGCCTGCAACGCGGCGCTCACCAAGCGCCTGATCGGCGGGCCGACGCCCTCCAAACACGCCGAGGAGCTCACCGATCTCGTCAAGCGCTCCGGCTGGTCGGGCTCCGAAGATCTGCTCTCCTTCGCCACGGGCAAGACGCCTTCGCCCAGCTTCCTCGCGGTGACCGGCGCCGCAGACGCCGCGCCCGTCGGTGCCCTCACGTGACGACGAAGATCTGGATCGACGGCGCGCTCACCGACGTCGACGGCGACGGGGTGTCGCCGATGGACCACGGCCTGTTGACGGGCGACGGCGTGTTCGAGACGCTGCGCGTGTACGACCGGCGGATCTTCGCCTGGGACCGCCACCTCGACCGCCTCGCGCACTCCGCCGGCGCGCTCGTGCTCGCGCTCCCCGACCGGGCCACCCTGCGGACCGCGGCCGACGCCGTGGTCGCCGCGATCCGCGAACGCGACGGGCGGCTGCGAATCACGATCACCGGCGGCCCGGCCCCCCTCGGGAGCGAACGCGGGGAGACTCCCCCCACGGTCATCGTGGCGATGGGCACCCTGCGGCCGTTCCCGCCGACCGAGGCGGTGGTGGTGGTGCCGTGGACGCGCAACGAGCGCGGTGCAACCGCGGGCCTGAAGACGATCT
>CAYHCR010000115.1:0-8139 GCA_964354895.1 uncultured Myxococcales bacterium
AAGGGCCGTGGGAGGCGCCTCCCATGCCTCTGTGGGTGCTTGCGGACGCGGCGGCGATTGGCTTGCGTGGGACGATGGTGTCGCTGCTCCTGACCGTCCTGCTGCTCGCGACGCCGACGGTCCCCGCGCCGGTCGCGCAGACTCCTGCAAAGCTGGCCCTCGTCGGCCTCGGTGACACCAGCGGCCAGCCGGAGAAGGCGCTGCTCCCCGTGCCGCCGCCGCTGGTGGCGTCGCTCGAGCAGGCGCTCGTCGCGAGCGGCCGCGTCGAGCTCGTCGAGCCGAAGGCGCTGGAGGGCCTGCCGGCAGAGCTGCTCAAGCGGAACGATCCGCTCGCGGGCGCCTCGACGTTCCCCACGTTGGGAAGACTCGGCGGCGCCAGCATGATCGTCGGCGTCGCGCTCGTCGCGCTCGAGCCGTCGATCACGGGCGCTGCGCTCGCGCCGCGCGTGCCGGGGCTGCAGGGGCTCGAGCCCGCAGCGCCCTACGCCTACGTCGCCTTCGAGCTGCGGCTCGTCGATCGGACGACGGGGCGCGTGCTCTTCATCGCGCGCGCCGACGCGATCGAGGCAGGGAAGAGCGTCGGCGAGCCGCTCGCGATGGTCTCGCCAGCGGCCCTCGCCTCACCCGCGGTCCGGCGCGAGCC
Organism: uncultured Myxococcales bacterium; assembly: GCA_964354895.1. Classification (GTDB taxonomy): domain Bacteria; phylum Myxococcota; class Myxococcia; order Myxococcales; family Vulgatibacteraceae; genus CAYHCR01. Next base: position 644 of record CAYHCR010000115.1, read on the forward strand.
GCTCGGCCGCGCGGTGATCGCCGCCCTCGCCGCCGCGACGCAGAAGGTGACGACGTGGGCCGACGCGCTCCCGCCGCCGGCCGCGACCAAGCCGGCGAAGGTCGCCCGACGCAAGCGCTGAAGCGGAGCAGCGTCCGCGCCGATCCGGCCCACCGCAGCGGCTGCGCCCCGTCCGACCGGCCGTTTGCGAGGTCGGCACGAACCCTGCTCTGCTCCATCGCGTACCGGAGCGGGGGAGGCCACACATGGCGGATCGGGACGTGCGGGAGCGGGACATCCTCGTCGCAGGCAACGAGTACGCGTACGTGCAGGACCTGACCAAGGGCGACATCGTCCTCTACGTCGGCCCCACCAAGATCAGCCTGTCGAACACCGAGCGGCTCGTGGAGCTGCGTGAGGGGCGCTTCCAGACGGTGCGCGGCGAGGAGGCCGGCAACGCCGGCGTGCACGCCTTCGTCTCCGCGACGAACGCGCAGTACATCGTGCTCGAGAACCCGCCCAAGGATCCGGCGGCGAAGTGCGTGAAGGGCAGCAATTCGGCGGTGGAGCTCCTGACCGGCCGGCGCGTCGTGGTCCCCGGCCCCGCGAGCTTCCCGCTCTGGCCCGGTCAGCGCGCGCGCGTCGTCGACGGCCACCAGCTCCGTGACGACCAGTTCCTCGTCGTGCGCGTCTACGACGTCGCCGACGGCGCGCCCGGTCCCATCGGCACCGAGCGGATCGTGCGCGGCGCGGACGTCTCCTTCTACGTGCCGCGGACGGGCCTCGAGGTCGTGCCGCTGCCGAGCGGCAAGGGCTACGTGCGGCAAGCATTGCGTCTCCGCGCCGGCCTCGGGCTGCACGTGCGCGTCATCAAGCCCTTCCTCGCGAGCGACGCCGATCAGGTGCCGCCGGGCGCCTACGCGGCCGGCCAGGATCTCTTCCTCCACGATCGCGAGGGCTTCTTCTTCCCGACCGAGGCGCTCGAGGTGGTCGGCGAGGTCACCGCGATCCCCGTCGGCGAGGGCGAAGGCCTCTACGTCCGCGAGGTCGCCACCGGGAAGATCTCCACCGTCGTCGGCCCCTGCTCGTGGCTCGCCGATCCGACGAAGACCGAGCTCGTCCACCGCGCGCTCGATCCGGAGACGGCAAAGCTGTACGGCACGATGACGCCCGCGCACGGCCACGCGATCGCCATCCAGGTCCCGCCCTCGTTCGCCGTGATGGTCGCCGCGAGGACCCGCCGCGAGATCGTGCGTGGGCCGGTGACGCGGCTGCTGGCGTGGGACGAGTCGCTCGAGCTGCTCAAGCTCTCCACCGGCAAGCCCAAGCGCGACGACGAGCTGCTCACGACCGCGTTCCTGCAGGTCACCGGCAACAAGGTCTCCGACATCGTGCGCGTGCGCACGAGCGACCACGTCGAGCTCGAGCTGACGCTCTCCTACCGGCTCTCGTTCGTGGCGCGGGAGGGGCAGCCGGAGCGCTGGTTCCAGGTGAAGAACTACGTCGCGCTGCTCTGCGACCACCTCGCCTCGATCCTCCGCGCCGCGACCCGCGCCATCTCGATCGAATCGTTCCACGCGGGTGGCACCGAGCTGCTGCGCAGCGCGATCCTCGGAGAGAAGCGCGCCGACGGGAAGCGGGCCGGCAAGCTCTTCGAGGAGAACGATCTCTGGGTCTACGACCTCGAGGTGCTCGAGGCGAAGATCCTCGACGAAGAGGTGAAGACGCTGCTGGGCCAGGCGCAGCGCGCGGCGATCGCGGCGGGTCTGCAGCGCCGCGAAGACGAGCGGCGGCTCGCCGGCGAGCGGCTGCGGGAGGAGGTCGAGCAGCAGATCCACGAGGTGAAGCGCGCCACCGTCCAGCAGCTCGCGCAGCTCGACGCCGTGAAGCGGGAGGCGGCGCACGCGCAGGCCCGCGGCGGCGCAGCCTTGCAGGCGATCGGGATCATCGAGGTGGCGAAGGCGAAGGCCGAGGCGCTCGCGATCGAGTCGACCGCGAAGGCGGAGGCCGACGGCCGCATCGCCGAGCAGGATCGCGCGCGGCTCGCCGCACAGGTCGCGGCCTTCCAGCAGCAGATGGCCGCGCTCCAGCCCGAGCTGATCGCCACGCTCAAGTCGCTCGGCGACAAGGCGCTCGCGGCAGAGCTGACGAAGAACCTCGCCCCGCTCGCGATCCTCGGCGGTGAGAGCGTCGCGGAGGTCGCCGTCCGGCTGCTCGCGTCGCTGCCCGTCGGGATGACGAACATCCAGGGCGTGCTGCCGGCCGCGAAGAAGGGGTGACGCCCGCTCGTGGGTGGCGCGGCGACTCGCGCACCACCCACGAGCGCCGCCTGCGACGGAACGGCTCACGCAAGCCTTGCGCGCAGCCTCCGATTCCGCTTGCCTGTGCGCCTTCTTCACGGGGGTGCATGTGGCGCGATCGGCGATGTTCGGGCGGCTCCGCAGGCTCTTCGCGGTCGCAGCGTGGGCGAAGCGGGCAGGAGTGCCGGCCACGGAGGCGCAGGAGGCCTTCGAGCGGCAGCGGCGCCACGTGCTGCAGGGCCTCGCAGCGACCGCGGCCCTCACGGCGCTGCCGGCCTTCGCGACCGGCTGCGACGCCGACGAGGCGGGTCCGGGCGATCCCGCCGGTGGCAAGCCCGCGGCGAAGGTCGTCGTGATCGGCGCCGGGATCGCCGGACTGCACTGCGCCTATCGGCTCTCGAAGGCGGGCGTCGACGTCACGCTCTATGAGGCGCAGGAGCGCGTCGGCGGACGCATGTGGACGGGCCGCGGGATCCTGCCGGGGAACCTGCAGTTCGAGATCGGCGGCGAGCTCATCGACTCGAACCACGCGACCATGCTGGCGCTCGCCGAAGAGCTCGGGATCACGCTGGACGATCGCTGGGCCGTCGAGCCCGCCGGGATGACGCGCGAGACCTGGTTCGTCTCAGGCGCCCGCGTCACCAACGAGACGCTCCTGACGCAGACGGTCGCGATCTCCGCCGCGCTCACCGCCCAGGTCGACGCCGCAGAGACCGACGACGCGGCGTTCGAGCGGCTCGACGCGACGCCCCTCTCCGCCTGGCTCGACGAGCACGTGCCGCGGGCCACGGCCGCAGAGCTGCACGAGGTGCTCCGCGTCGCGTTCGTGGGCGAGTTCGGCCTCGAGGCCGAGGAGCAGTCGGCGCTCAACCTGCTCTATCTCTTCGGCTACGACCGCGCGGACGAGTTCCTGATCTTCGGCGACTCCGACGAGCGCTGGCACACGCACGACGGCAACGACACCTTCCCGACGAAGCTGGCGGAAGCTTTGCATCCCGGCCAGCTGCAGCAGGGCACCGTGCTGCGGTCGGTCGCGGGGCCGGCCGAGGGGCCGTACGTGCTCATGCTCGAGTCGATCCACTCCGGCGGTGAGAGCTTCGAGGTGCAGGCCGACCACGTCGTCTTCGCGCTCCCCTTCACGCTCCTGCGCCGCGTCGATCTGACGGCGCTCGCGCTCTCCGACGAGAAGCGCACGATCATCGCGGAGCTCGGCTACGGCACGAACGCCAAGGTCATGGGCCACTTCACGAGCCGGCCGTGGTGGGACCTGCACGCCGAGTCCGGCCTGCTCACCACCGACCTCGGCGCGCAGCAGGGCTGGGACTCCACGATCGGCCAGACCGGCGTGACGGGCGGGGTCTGGACCAATTTTCTGGGCGGCGCGCAGGGCGTCGCGAGCGGGGAGGGCACGCCCGCCGCGTGGTTCACCGGCGTCGCAGCGCAGCTCGAGACCGTCTGGCCGGGCTCGCGCGCGGCGTTCTCCGGGCAGGCCGAGCGCATGCACTGGCCGACCTTCGCGTGGTCGCAGGGCAGCTACACCTGCTACCGGCCGGGGCAGTGGGCGTTCTGGTCGACGGAGGGCGTGCGCGAGGGCAACGTGCACTTCTGCGGCGAGCACACGTCGATCGACTTCCAGGGCTGGATGGAGGGCGCCGCGGAGACGGGCGGGCTCGTCGCGACGGAGGTGCTCGGAGACCTGGGCCTCGCGCCGCAGGGCCTGCGCGCTGGGAAGCTCCGCTGGCAGTCCCGCGGGAAGCGGCTGTGGGGCCGGCGCGGCTGAAGGCGCCTCGACGCGCTCGCCCGCGTCCCCCTTGCGCCACAGGTATGGCCGACTACGCTGCGCCCTTCACAAGGGGGAGCACGATGATCGCGATCGAGAAGTACGCAGAGCTGTGCGCGCTGATGGCCGACACCGGCGGCGACGTGAACAAGGAGAACGCGCTCGCCGAGGCGAACGGCGTGAGCGCCGCCGACTGGCAGGCGTCGAAGACCGGCTGGACCGCAAAGATGAGCGATCCGACGGACATGGGGAAGACGGCGATCGCCTTCATGCCGCTCTACCAGGCGGCCCAGGCGAAGGCCCGCGGTGGCAAGCCGCCCTGCACGCTCGAGTTCTACACGAAGGTCCACGCGGAGATGGCGTTCCTCAAGGACCCGATGGGCAACCAGATGAACCACCATCTCGTGCTGGCGCAGAACGGCACGCACCACCAGGCGTGGCTCGAGTGCGAGGGCTACTGGACGCCCATCGTCGGGGCCCCGACGATCCTCGGCGCGCCGAACCCGAAGTTCGATCCGGCGCAGCAGGCGAAGTTCGCCGCGATGATGCAGGCCGAGTCCGACCGCATCAACGGCATCAAGCGCTGAAACAGCCGCGCCCACGTCGCGCCGGGGTGGCCCCCCGGCGCGCGTAGGCGGGCGCCGCGCCGGGGATCCCTCCGCGCTGGCACTCCTGCGCAGGCTGTCCATCATTCAGGTATGCAGGCGCGACCGCGGTCGTGTCTCGACTCGACCCGGAGTCTGCGCCGATGCCCCTCGTGCCTGCGTCGCTGACGTCCCTCCCGCCGCACCTGCGCTTCCGCCTCGCAGAGGTGCAGCGCCTCCTCCCGAGGCGCGGCGAGGCCCCGAGCGACGTGGCGCTCACCCGCCTCGCGCGGCTGCTCGAGGACGCGCACCCGTGGCTCGCCGCGCAGCCCGAGCTCGCTGCGTTCGGCCTCGAGCTGCTCGACGCCGCGCAGGTGCCGCAGCTGCGCGAGCACGGGGCGCATTGGCTCACGCACTTTCCTACGCTCCGCACGGTCGACGCGCTCGGCGCGGTCCTGCGGGAGCCGGGCGCGCCGCTCTCCGTGCGCGAGCAGGCGGTCTGGACGCTCGGCTTCCGCCAGCGGCGCCACGGGAACGCAGCGCTCGTCTGGTCGAGCGAGGTCGTCGCGGCGGCCGACGAGATCCTCGCTGCGGCGATCGATCGGGACGTGGCGGCGGGCAAGGTGACGCTCGAGAACCTCCCGCTCGCGGCGCGGCACGCGCGCTCGGAGGTCGTCCTGCGCGCGCTCCAGCGGGCGCCGGCGCTCTTCGGCGACGCGCTGGAGTGCTTCGCGGACGCGCCGCTCGCCGGCGCGGTGGTCGGCGCGCTCGACCAGCTCTCGCCGAAGCACCGGCTGCGCGCGATCCGGCTCGTCTTCGCGACGCTCGGCGCCGACGCGATCGCGCCGATGCGCGCGAAGCTCGCGGATGGCGCGCTCGACGATCGGCTCGAGGCGCTCTTCCTCTCGGCGGGGCTCGGGGACGCGACCTCGACCGACGAGTTGCGGGGGCTCCTGCGGGAGATGAAGTTTCGCGCGCTGTTCGAGGAGCGGCTCGGCTGGCACGAGGCGAACGCCGGCGTCGTGCCGACGGTGCGCGGGCTGCGGGTCGCGCGGGTGACGGCGGAGGGACCGGGCGAGCAGGTCGCGGGAGCGTGCGGGCCGGCGGCCGACGACCTCGGCGCGTTGACGAAGTTCGCGCGCCACCCCGAGGCATACCTGTACACGATGTGGGCGTGGATGGTCCGCGGCGCGGCGGATCCGGCGCGGGCGCGGGCGCTCGTCGCGGCGCACCCCGAGTCGCTCGGGCTGGTGCGCCGGCTCTCGTTCGTCGATCTGGCTCGGCGCGGCCGTGTCCGGCAGCTGCAGGCGACCGCGCAGGGCGCAGCCGGCGGCGAGCACGCGGCGCTCGAGCTCGTGCGGCACGGTCGCCCGCTCGCGGGGCTCGAGCTCGCCGCGACGACGCGCCGACACACGCCGGCGCTCGTCGTGGCGCGCGTGCTCGGCGCTCTCCGCGCCGGCCGGGCGGACCTCGCGGAGCGGCTGCTCAAGGAAGATCTGCCGCCGTCCGAGCTCGTCTCGGAGGAGGAAATGCAGAGCTTTCCCGGGGCGCACGAGCGCTGGATGGCCGAGCACGCGCCCGACGCCGATCCGGCGCTCACCGCGCTCGTGAAGGGGCGCGAAGCGCTGCTCGCGCTCGCGAAGGCCGCGCCGTCGGAGGGCGAGCCCGACACGCCGTCGCTCGGCGGGATCACGCACCTCGTGAAGCGGCTCGGACGCGGTCTGCCCGGCGCGACGGTCTACTTCGCGGGCGAGTTCCCACGCATGGACAAGGAAGGTCTGCGGGCCGCGGTGCGGAGGGCGGGCGCGAGAGAGGTCCACGGCCCCTTCCCGGACACCGACTACTACCTGATGGGCGACTTCTGCGACGTCACGACGATCGCGCAGCTGGAGCGGCAGGGGACGAGACGGCTGCGCAGCGGCGAAGTGGAGGGGCTGTGATGCGTGGGACGACGCGACGCGTGGCAGTGCTGCACCCGGTGGTGACGCTCGACGAGGCCGACGCGGCGCTGCTGGAGGCAGCAAAGCTGCTCCTCTGGAACGAGCAGCTCGACCGGCTCATGTGCGTCGCGGGCCTGGCGGTGGCGATCCCGGACGAGCTCGGGGGCGCGTTGCCGTACGAGCTGCCCGCGGCGGCGAGCGTGGGACAGGAGGAGGCGAAGCGCTTCTTCCGCACCCACCGTCGAGACGAGCTCCTCTGGGTCGAGCTCGTGCTCCGCGGCGAGACCGCGACGGTGCAGCTGCAGGCCGTTGGTCTCACCGGGGCCAGGGAGACCTTCGGCGCGATCGGCCGGGACGTGGGCGAGGCGCTCACCACGGTGGTGGACCAGTGGCTCGCCGCCCGCGGCCTCGCGGCGTTGTCGTCAGCGTTCGAGCGCCGCACGGTCGCAGAGCTGCTCGAGACGTCGCGGTGCCTCTCGCGCTTCGCGAGCGAGCAGGCGGCCCGCCGCGCCGCCAGCGCGGTGAAGCACACGGAGGCTCCGACGCTCCGGCTCGTCGCGGACGCGCAGGCGGGTGCCGACGAGGCGCCAACCGACGAGGCGCTCGACCCGACGCCCTCGACCGACGCAGCGGAAGCAGCCCTCCTCGAGGTCGCGCTCTCCGAGCTCGGTCCGCGCGCGACCTGGTCAGCCGTGCGCGCGGCAAACGTGCTCCTCGGCGGAGACCCCCTCGGGCGGCTCGAGGCGCTCGATCCGACGCACCCCCGCGTCCTGTGGAGCCGCTTCGAGGCGACGCGGGCGCACGCCCCCGACTTCCCGCTCCTGCGCGCGGTGCTCACCGCCGCGCCAGGCTGGGCGCTCGCGCACGGCGCGGTCCCGATCGACGAGGACGAGCTCGGCGAGCCGGACGGTCC
>CAYHCR010000116.1:0-8130 GCA_964354895.1 uncultured Myxococcales bacterium
CGGCGCTCGCGCGGCACGAGGGGCGCCTCTCGGAGCTCGTCGCGACCCGGCTGGACGGCGTGGTGCCGGGACCCGCAGCGCTGACGTTGACCATCGAGTCCGCGCTCGAGATCCGCGGCCGGCTCACGCGCCCCGACGGCAGCGCCTACGAAGGGCTCGTCGAGATCTACGTGCCCGAAGAATCGCGCCGACCGGTCCCCGTCGTCGCGCACGACGGCGCCTTCGTCGTCGTGCCGGGCGTGACCACGCCGGAGTCCACCGTCCGCTTCGTCGCGCCGGGCGTCGGCAGCGGACGCGCCGACCTCACGCGCAAGGGCCGACGCCTCGTCTTCCCGGACGTCGTGCTGCGCTCGCAGGTCACGCTCGTCGTCACCGCGTTCCGGGCGGACGGCGAGCCGGCGGCAGGCGCGATCGTGCGGCTCCTCTCACCGGCGACGGGCGGCACCGCTGTGACGCTGCAGCTCGACGAGGACGGCAATACTGTCTTTCCAAACGCCGTGCCCGGCCCCGCGAAGGTCGAGCTGCTCGACGCCGCCGGGCACGTCGTGGGGACCGCCACGGTCCGGCTGCCCGTCGAGGGCCGCGCCGCGATCGCGATCCAGGGAAAGTAGCGCGTCAGTCGTCGAAGTCGCCCGCGTGATGCCGGCGCTGGTTGCGCGGACCGTCGAGCTTCTCCTGGCAGGCGACGCAGGCGTCGACCCACGGGGCGACCTGCATCCGTTTGGGATCGATCTCCTCCTCACAGGTGCGGCAGGTGCCGAAGTCGTCCGGCGCCGCCTCGAGCCGCGCGAGCGCCCGCTCGATCTTGCCGAGCTTGAGCGCGTCATCGCGGTTGCGGCGCGACGCGATCGTCTGCTCCATCTCGATGAGCGGCTGCTCGTCCTCGTCGATCCCGGTGCGCGAGTCGTCCCGCCGCGCCGGCTCCGCCTTCGCCGGCTCTCGCGCGAGCAGCTCCCGCTTCGCTTCGCGCAGCGCCTGCTCGCACCGCGTCCGTTCCCGCTGGTTCATGCCCGGAAGAGTAGCGGCTCCCGCCCCGCGTGATCGAGGGTCTGCTACGGTCGCGCGCCATGAAGAAGGCGTTCGGCGGTCTCGTGCTCCTGGTGCTGCTCGCCCTGGGCGGCGCAGCAGGCGGGCTCGTCTGGCTCGACGGTCGGATCGACCAGCCCGGGTCGGGCGGCGCAGGCGAGGTGGAGCTCGAGGTGCCCAAAGGCAGCAACGCGCGCACGATCGCCGGCCGGCTCGAGGGCGCGGGCCTCGTCGCGGACGCGCGCATCTTCCGCTACGCCGTCTGGCGGCGCGGCGGGCTCGCGCTCAAGGCCGGAAAGTTTCGCCTGTCCCGGGCCCTCTCGCCGCGCGCGCTCGCCGAGGCGCTCGAGCAGCCGCCGCTGGCCGACGAGGAGCCGTTCGTCGTGCTCGAGGGCTGGCGCCGTCGGGACGTCGACGCCGCGCTCGTCGCTGCGGGCCGCGCCGACGCAGGCGCGTACCTCCGGGCGACCGACTCGAGTGACGGCTACAAGGCGCCCTACCCGCTGCCGCGCGGCTCGCTCGAGGGCTACCTCTACCCGGAGACCTACCGCGTCCCGAAGGGCCGCTTCGATCCGCGCGTGCTGGTGCAGGCGCAGCTCGAGCTCTTCGGCCAGCGTGTCCACGCCCCCCTCGCGGCCGAGCTCGCCCGCTCCCGACGCTCGCTGCACGAGCTCGTCACGATGGCGTCCATGTTGGAGCGCGAGGAGCCGCGGCCCGAGAACCGGCCGATCGTCGCCGGGATCCTCTGGAAGCGGATCGATCGCGGGATCCCGCTCGGCGTCGACGCGACGAGCCGCTACGAGCTCGCCGAGTGGAACGATCGCAGCGCGTTCCTCGTGAAGCTGCGCGATCCGAAGGACCCCTACAACACGCGCACGAAGAAAGGTCTGCCCCCGACGCCCATCGGCGCGCCGACGCTCTCGTCGATGGAGGGCGCGTTGCGCCCGCAGACCAACGACTTTCTCTACTACCTGCACGACGCCGACAGGAACCTCCACCCCTCGCGCAACGGCGAGGAGCACGAGGCGCTGCGGAAGAAGTACGGAGTCTACTGAGATGGCCCGCCACATCCGCTTCTTCATGTCCCTCGAGGACGAACGGCAGTTCCTCGACGAGCTCGTCCAGTTCGAGATGACGATCTGGCCGCAGCTCGTCCCGGCCGACCACGAGGGGGTCAAGGTCACGGGCGCGCTCGCGGACACACTCACGGAGCCGCTCTATTACCTCGCGCTCGAACAGCTCGGGCCGGTCCTCGCCAACAAGATCAAGCGCGGGCCCGACCTGGGGAAGTGGCGCGTCGACGAGGTCAAGTCGGCCGTCATCCAGTGGGAGCGCTCGATCGTCGACGAGGATGGACAGCTTCGCGCGGGGCGCATCTGGGCCGAGCTGAAGAACTCGGGCGATCCGCTCCGACGGGTGCAGAAGAACGTCCGCTTCGAGGGCATCTTCCGGAAGATGGAGGACACGCTCAAGAAGCGGGCGCGGCGCTCCGATCCGGTCGGCTTCTTCATCCTGCCCCACGCCGCGCGGCTCGCGGACCAGGGGCTCGTGCTGCGCGAGGACGGGCGCAAGGGCGGGCTCGTCCGCCCGTCGCACTGAGCCCCTTGCAGCGCTTCGTCGCGCCGCACCTCGGGCCGCTCGGGCCGGCGCTGTCGGCAGAGCTGCTCACGCTCGGCGCGACGCGGCTCGAGCCGTCGGTCGGCGAGATCGCGTTCGACGCGCCGGCCGAAGACACAGTCAAGCTCTGCGCCTCTCTGCGCACGGCCGCGCGCCTCTTTCTGCTGGCCGCGTCGGGGCCGATGGATGGCTTTGCGCGCTGGCTGCCGACGGCCGCGCTCGAGCGGTTCTTCCCCCCGGGCGGGCCGCTCGCGCTGCGGATCGACAGCGGCGCGCGCGGCTTCGGGCCCACGGCGGAGCTCCGTCGGGAGCTGCGTCGTCGGTGGGTCGTGCGCGAGGAGGCCGATCCGGACGGGCCAGGGCTGCGCGCCGAGCTCGATCGCGGGCGGTTGCGGCTGCTCGTCGCCGTGGACGGTGCGCCGCTGCACCGGCGCGGGTGGCGGGTGGAGCACGGGGCGGCCGCGCTGCGGGAGGACCTCGCGGCGGGGCTGCTCGCGCTGTCGGGCTGGGATCCCGCGACGCCGCTCGTCGAGCCCTGCTGCGGGAGCGGGACGATCGCGATCGAGGCCGCGCTGCTGCGCCTGCGGCGCTCGCCCCACGCGGCCGATCGGCGCTTCGCCTGCGAGAGCTGGATCGACGCGCCGCGACCGGCGACGAGCCCGGCGCCGGCGGAGGTCGGGATCTTCGCGAGCGATCTCAACGCGGGCGCGCTCGGCGTGGCGCGGCGCAACGCGGCCCGCGCCGGCGTCACGGACGCGCTGCGGCTCGCGCGCGTCGACCTGCGCGTGCTGGAGCGGCCGCCGGGCCCGGCGGGCGCGATCGTCGGCAACCTCCCGTACGGACTCCGGGTCGGAAATCCTGCAGAGCTGCGCGAGCTGCACCGGACGTTCGGCGCGCGGCTGCGCGAGCGCTTCGGCGGGTTCCGTGTCGCGCTGCTCGTGGGCGAGGAGCCGCTCGGCCGCGCGCTCGCCCTGCCCGGCGCGACGCTGACGCCCCTGCTCAACGGTGGGCTCCCCGTGCAGCTCGTGACGGCGACGCTCCCGAGCGGCTGATCCCGTCGACGGAAGGCTGCCGGGGTGGGACACTCCGCGCGATCCGTCCCTGGAGGTGGCCGATGCACCGCGCGATTCCCCTTGCAGCAGCGACCCTGCTGCTCCTGCTGGCGCCCGCCGCGCGCGCGCAGGAGGTGGCGTGCGACTCGCTGCCCGCGCCCGTCTACGTGCCCGGCACGAGCGACGTGAAGCCCTACCTCGCCCGCGTCGCCCCGAAGCTCGCGACCGCCGCCGCCGCCGAGCAGCTCACGATCGTCTACCAGTCGATGGGCTCCTGCTCCGCGATCGACGCCGTCCGCCTCGACGCAGCGCTGACCGGCACCGCCCTCTACTGGACCGGCGCGACCCACCCCGACGGCGCGCCGGTCGAAGGGACCTGCACGATCGCACCGGGCACGAAGGCCTCGCTCGCCTTCTCCGACGTCACCTACCGGACGTGCACGGGCGAGGCGATCGCCGCGCCGCTGCGCGAGAGCTCGAGCTACGTGCAGGCGTTCGGCTTCGTCGTCCCCGAGACCTCGTCGCAGCGCGCGATCACGGCGACGGAGGCCTATTTTCTCTTCCAATTCGGCGGCGAAGCCGGCCGCACGATCGCGCCCTGGGACGATCCGACGCTCGTCGCGATCCGGACGCCCGCGGCCTCGACGCAGCTGCTGATCGGGCTCGCGGCCGGCGTGCCGGGCACGCTCTGGTCGCCGCGCCTGACGAACATCAACAACGGCTCGGGCGACGTCATCAACTACGTCGCCGCCGCCGCCGCGACGCCCGCCGCGGAGAAGACGCTCGGGATCCTCTCCCTGCAGCGCTACGACGGCGCCCGCGACCGGCTGAACATGCTGGCCTTCGAGGCCTTCGATCAGTGCCTCGGCGCGGTCTGGCCCGACTCGACGCCCGCCGCCTTCGACAAGGCGAACGTGCGCGACGGCCACTACGCGATCTGGGGTTACCTGTGGAGCGTGCGCCGGACCACCGGCGGCGCCGACGCCGTCGATCCGCGCGCGCAGCAGCTGCTCTCGTTCGTCGAGGGCAGCGCGCCGATCAACGGCGCCGACCCGATCCTCGACGCCGCGCGGGCGGGCGCGATCCCGGCCTGCGCCATGCGCGTGCGCCGCGACTTCGACGGCGCTCCGCTGCAGAGCTTCTCACCGGACGCGCCGTGCGGCTGCGCCTACGAGGCGGCCGCGACCGGCGCGACGAGCTGCGCGACCTGCACCGCGGACGGCGACTGCGCCGCGGGCCATTGCCGCTTCGGCCACTGCGAGGAGCGCTGACATGCGACGACTCTCGTTTCTCCTCGCCCTCCTCTGCGTGGCGCTCTTCGCGTGCGACGACGAGCCGGCCCCTGACGACGGTGGCGGCGGCGGCGCCGGCGCGGGCGGCTCGGCTGGCGCGGGCGGGGACGGCGGTGGCGGCGGGGCTGGCGGCGGCGCAGCCTGCACGGAGTTCACGGACCCTCACCTTCAGCTCCTCAACGCGCCGACCACGGCGCAGGTCGAGCAGAAGATCCCGACGCATCCGCCGGTCGGCGCCGAGGGGCTGCCCTGATCCTGCGCCGGGCGCTCTGGCTCGCGCTCCTGCTCGCGCCGGGCGCTGCCCACGCGGTGGAGCTCGGCGCGTACGGCCAGCTCGACGGCGTGCTCCGCGAGGAGAGCGAGGACGAGATCGATCCAGCGACGGCGGGGCCGCGCAACGGCGACCGCTTCGTGCTCCGACGGGCCCGCGTGCGGGCCGAGGAGCGGCGCGGGATCGCGGAGCTCGCCGGCGAGCTCGGCTTCGACACCATGGAGGGGCCACGGCTCCAGGTGCGTGAGGCACGGCTGGGGCTCTCGCTCCCCGCAGAGCTGCTCGGCTCCGGCGAGACCTCGATCGCGATCGTGCGGCTCGGCGGCGGCCTCTTCCGCACACCTTTCCTGCTCGAGGTCCACGAGGAGCGGGACGCGGCGCGGCTCTTCTCCGAGCGCACGCTCTACGCCCGCGCGCTCGTGCCGGGCGAGGTCGACGTCGGCGCCTTCGTCGGGGCGGACGCCGGCTGGGTCGCGGTCACGCTCGCGCTGCTGAACGGCGAGCCGCCCGGTCAGCGCGGCGGATCTCCGGGGCTCGATCCGACGTCCGCCAAGGACCTCGCCGCGCGGCTGCAGTTCCGCCTCGCGCCCGCGCACGGGCTGCGGCTGGCGATCGGCGGCTCGTTCCTCGCGGGCGAAGGGCTGCACGCCGGCGCGCCCGCCACGAAGGAGGCGCTCGTCTGGCGCGATCGCAACGAGGACGGCCTCGTGCAGCCCTCCGAGCTCGCCGCGATCCAGCCGGCCGCCGCCGAGCAGTCCCGCCGCTTCTCGCGCTCGGGCCTCGCCGGTGAGCTGCGCGGCGAGCTCGATCTCTGGCCCGGGACGCTCACGCTCGCGGCGGAGCTCGTCGCCGCCGAGAACCTCGACCGCGGGGTGCGCCCTGCCGATCCGATCGCGCTGGGCCACGACCAGCGGGCCTTCGGCGCCCAGTTCGCGCTGGTGCAGGCGCTTGGCCGCCGTGCGCGGATCGGCGTGCGCCTCGCGCGCTACGCGCCCTCGCTCGACGACACGCGGCTGCAGCGCGGCGCGCTGGTGCGGGCCGAGGAGCGCTTCGACGAGCTCGCGATCGCGGCGCAGCTCCGGCTCGCGGAGGCGCCGGCGCCCGTCGCGTTGACGCTCGAGGTGACCCACACCGAGGACACGCTGGCGCTCGACGCGGCCGGCGCGCCCGCCGATCTGGCGAACGACCAGCTGCTCGTACGGCTTCAGGTGGAGCTGCCGTGACGCTCGCTCGGACACTTGCGCTGCTGCTCTTCACGGGCAGTTGCGCGGGCGAGGCGGCGCCGCTCGGCCTCGAGGCGCTGCTCCGGGTGCAGGGTGCGCAGCTCGTCGACGAGGCGCCCGGCGAAGACGAGGGCGGCCCCGCCGTGACCGCCGTCGAGCTCGGCACGACGCGCTGGCCGATCGGCGCCGGCGCGATCGGCCTGCACGGCCGCGTGCAGGATCACGCGACGTCGCTGCGCCTCTCGCTCGAGGGCGAGGCGTCGTACTGGCGGCTGCCCGCAGGACTGCCCGATCCCGCGACGCCCGGCACGCTCGCCTTCGACGCGGCGCTCGCGATCGCCCCGCACGCGCCCGAGGGCCCGCAGCGGCTGCGGCTGCAGGCCGTCGACGAGGCGGGGCGCGCCGGGCCGGCGACCACCGTCGGCGTGCAGCTCGTCGAGGCGCTGCCCGACGCCCCGCTCGTCGTGCAGCTCGCGTGGGAGGCGCGCGCCGATCTCGACCTCTGGCTCGTGCTGCCGGACGGACGCGTGCTCTCCCCGGACGATCCGAGCGCGTACGAGGCGCCCGCGCCCGGCCAGCCGCCGGACGATCCGGACGCCTGGACCCTCGAGCCGTGGCTCGATCGCGACGCGGGCGCAGGGTGCACCTTTGCCGGCCCCTCGCGGGAGCACGCGATCTTCCCCGACGAGATCGCCAGCGGAAGGTATGCGGCCTTCGTCGACCTTCCGGAGACGTGCGGCGCGGCGGCGGCGCCGTTCCGGCTGCGCGTGCTGCGCGACGGGCGATTGCTGCGCGAGGTCGCGGGCGTGCTCTACCCGGAGGACGCCCGGCGCCTGCCGGGCGCGGAGGGGCCGCCGGGGCTCGCGGCGCTCACGTGGACGCTCCCGTGAGGCGCGCAGCGCTCGCGCTCCTGCTGGCCGCGGCGGGGCGCGCGGCGGCCGACGAGCCCCCGCTGACCTCGACGGTGCGCGCGACGCGGCTCTCGACGGCGACCGGCGGCACGACGCTCTCCGTCGACGCAGCGCGGGAGCGGGCCGGCACGGGCGGTGACGCGCTCAACGTCGTCTCGTCGCTGCCGGGCGTCGCGCGCGCGCCGGCGGGCGCGGAGGCGATCGTCATCTGGGGCGCGCTGCCCCATGAGTCCCGGATCCTGGTCGATGACGTCCCGATCCCCTGGCTGCTGCACCAGGGCGGCTTCCGCGGCGCGATCCCCGACGCGGCGCTCGGCTCGATCGAGCTCACGCCCGGCGCTCTCCCCGCGCCATACGGCGAGGCGCTCGGCGGTCTCGTGCAGCTTCGCACCGTGGGCCGCTCGAGCGCGCGCCTGCGGCTTCGGGCCGGCGTCGATCCCCTCTCCGCGCAGGCGGGCGTACGGCTCCCCGGGCACGACGACGGCGTGCGCCACGAGCTGCTCGCGGTCGGCCGGATCGGCCTCGCCGCGCAGACGCTCCCGCTCGTCGCGCCGGGGCTCGACGAGCAGGTCGCGCTGCCGGACTTCCACGATTTCCTGCTGCGCCACACTGCGCGCCACGCCGGCGGCACGCTGCGGCTCTTCGCCTTCGGCGCCAGCGACGCCTCGACGCGCGCGCTGCCGTCCGGGCCCGCCGATCCGCCGCGGAGCGATCGGCTCGAGCGCACGTTCTTCCGGC
>CAYHCR010000117.1:0-8119 GCA_964354895.1 uncultured Myxococcales bacterium
GGCGCGCCGCTCTTCTTCAAGCTCAAGAGCCCGCACGACGCGATCGGCGGCTTCGGGCTCTTCGCCCGCTTCGAACTCGTGAGCGCTTCGCTCGCGTGGGATGCGTTCGGCCTCCGCAACGGCGCGACGAGCTTCGACGAGTTATGCAGGCGGATCGAGCGGTACCGCGGCAGCTCGGAACCGCTGCGGAGCTACCAGCTGGGCTGCATCATGCTGTCGCAGCCCGTCTTCTTCGACGAGGCCGAGTGGATTCCGCAGCCGAGCGACTCTGGAAGCGGCAGATCGTGGCAGGCGCGGGCTGCGATCTGACGGTCGGGGAAGGCCTGCGTGTATGGGAAGCATGTCTCCAACGCGCATCTGCGATCGCCGGTCGCTCGGCACTGCTCCGAACCGGCGAAGCTTCCCCCGAGGTTCCCAGGCATGGCTCGCCGCAGCTCGTGCTGCCGCGGCTCGGTCAGGGGACCTTCCGCATCGCCGTGGCGGGCGCGTACGAAGGCGCCTGCTCCGTGACGGGCGAACACTCGATGCCGGTCCTCGAGGCGGCGCACATCCGGCCGTTCGCGAACCTGGGGCCGCACGCCGTGCCGAACGGGCTGCTGCTGCGCGCCGACCTGCATCGGCTCTTCGATCGCGGCTACGCGACGGTGACGCCGGAGGGGACCTTCGAGGTGAGCCGTCGGCTCGCCCAGGAGTTCGACAACGGCAAGGTCTACTACGACCTGCAGGGCCGGCAGCTCCGGCTGCCGAAGCTCGAGGCCGATCGCCCCGACCGCGAGCTGCTGCGCTGGCATAACGAGAACGTCTTCGAGAAGGGGCGGGCGGCGTAGGGGACGGCGGAGGCCAGCGGCTGTAGATGACGGCCGGCGGCGCGGGCGCCGCGCGATCGACCGGACCACCAGGCCCGGTCGCCGCGAGGTCTCGAGCCGTTCGACTTGTGGCAGGGTGGAACCGATGACCTTGAGCTTCGAGACGCAGCACCTCGAGCGGAAGTCGCTCCGGCTCGTCACGGGCAAGGGCGCCGACTTCGGTGAACTCGCGAAGGACTGTGTCTGCTTCGCGAACGGCGCCGGCGGCGTGATCCACGTGGGCATCGAGGATGGGGCCACGCGACCTCCTCCTGAGCAGCGAATCGAGGTGGTGCTCCTCGATCAGCTGCGCAAGCGGGTCGGCGAGTTGACCGTCAACGTGGCGGTCGAAGTGGCGGTCGAGCGCGACCCGAACGGCGGCGAGTTCGTCGTGATGCACGTGCCGCGCGCGGTGGGCGTCGCGTCGACGAAGGACGGCCGCTTCTACGTCCGCGTCGGGGATTCCTGTCAGCCGATCCTCGGTGACGATGTGATGCGGCTCGCCGCCGAGCGCCCTGCGATTCCGTGGGAGACGATGACGTCGCTCGGCGTGCCGCAGCGTCGCGTGGATCGAGCGCTGCGCGACGGCGTCATCCGAGGCCTCCGCAGCTCCGATCGTGTGAAGGACGCGGTGAAGGAGAAGTCGGACGACGAGCTGATCGTGCACTACGGGCTCGCGGTGGACGGCGTGCTGACGAATCTCGGCGTCCTGCTCGTGGGGACCGCGGCCGATCGTGCGCGGCTCGGGAGTGCCCCTGTCGTGCAGGCGATCAAGTACGACGAGTTCGGCAAGAAGGTCGCGAAGGAGAGCTGGGACGACCACACGCTCTCGCCGGTCGCGCTCATCGACGCGATCTGGGGCCAGCTGCCGGACTTCCGCGAGAGCTACGAGGTCCCCGACGGCATGTTCCGCGCGAAGGTGCCTGCCTTCGAGGAGGCCGTCGTGCGCGAGCTGCTCGTGAACGCGCTCGTTCATCGACCGTACACCCAGGGCGGCGACATCTTCCTGAACCTTCGCCCCGAGAGCCTCGAGGTCGTGAATCCCGGGCGCCTCCCGCTCGGCGTCACGCCGCGGAACATCCTTCACACGACACGGCGCCGGAACGAAGGGCTGGCGCGCATCTTCCACGACCTCCGGCTGATGGAGCGCGAGGGTACCGGGATCGACCTGCTCTTCGATCGCCTCCTCGCGAGCGGCCGAGGCGCGCCTTCGATCGAGGAGAAGGGCGACTCGGTGCGGGTGACGATCCCTCGTCGGGTGCTCCATCCCGGCGTCGTGAGACTCGTCGCGGAGGCAGACCAGCGGTTTCAGCTCGCGCAACGGGAGCGGATCGTCTTCGCGTTGCTCGCCCAGAGTGAGGGGCTCTCCGCGATCGAACTCTGCGCGCAGCTCGAGATCGAGGACGCCGCTGCTCTTCGGCCCTGGCTGGGGCGACTCCCGGCGCTGGGCCTGGTCGAACAGAGCGGCCGGACGAAGGCGACCCGCTACTTCGTGCCGCCCGGTCTACTCCGGGGCGCGGGCCTCGACGCGCGGACGACGCTGAACCGCGTGCAGCCGCATCGACTCGTCGCCCTCGTGCTCGAGGACCTCCGTCGCTACCCGGCGTCGTCGCGGGGCGAGATCCACCGCCGCATCGGGCCCGAGATCAACGCCAAGTCACTCTCCCGCGCGCTCACGGCCCTCTGCGAAGAGGGAGAGGTCCTCGCGAGCGGAAAGGGCCGCTGGCGGACGTACGAACTCGCACCCGCTAGAGGACACGGTCGCGGAATCAATGGGCCCACCGAGCCGACCGATCCGGCAACACCTCGAAAAGACTAGACGTTTCTATGGGACAGTTCGGGCTGATGTCCTCTAGGCCTGCGAGCGACTGTCCCCTAGAGGGACCCGTGCGGGGGCCGATCCAGGGAGCGGAGTGTCGGCCCGCGCCGGACTCCGCGTTGCTTCGCGACCAGGCGTCGGTCGTTCGAGTCGAGGTCGAGTGAAAGTTTCTGGTCCAGAAATTTCAGTCAGGTGCCGGTCGCGCGCGAACGATACGGACCTTTCGCTCCGACCTCCCGCGCGGCGGTCGCTTCCGTACAGGCGCGGGTGCGCGAACGTCGCAACCGAGGGCCGAAGGCTCCGAGGCTCCGCCGGAACTACGTGAATCTGCCGGCAACTGCTACCTTGTAATCGTTTTAGCACCCCTGAAACCGATTCCGGAGGGGCCGTGGCAGCCGAGAGCCGTACGCCCATCGGCCAGATCGCCCTCAAAGCCATGCTCGGGCTGCGCGTCCCGACGCCTGCGGTCGAGAGCTACGTCGGCGCCGGAGCCCGGCGCAGCGAGCTTCGCCCCGACGGCCGGCGCATCGAGTCCTACCCGCGCTCCTACGGCGGCGACGGCTCGATCGTCTCGCACCTGCGCTTCCTGCTCCGCTACGAGCCGTTCGACCTCGGCCTGCTCGTGGCGGCGTTCCGCAAGCTCGACCCCGCGATCCTGACGGAGTGGGTCCGTGCGGAGCCGACCGGCGCCTACGCCCGTCGCGCCTGGTTCCTCTTCGAGACCTTCACCGGCAAGACGCTGGACGTCGAGGACGGCAAGCGCGGCAACTACGTCGAGGCGCTCGATCCCGACCTCCACGTCGTCGGAAAGCGGCGCAACTCGCCTCGCCATCGCGTGATCGACAACCTGCTCGGGGAGCCTGGTTTCTGTGTGACCGTCCGGCGCACCGAGCGGCTCCGGCCGGAGCGCACCGCGCAGCTCGACGCGGAGGCGAAGCGGCTCGTCGCCTCCGTGGATCCCGCGCTGCTCGCCCGCGCCGTCGACTTCCTCTACACGAAGGAGACGCGCTCCTCCTTCGCGATCGAAGGCGAGACGCCGGACCACGACCGGTCGGCGCGCTTCGTCGAGGCGCTTCGAACTGTGTTGCAGTTCGATCCGACACAAAAATCCGCGCTGCTGGCGCTGCAGGCGCAGATCGTGGAGCCGCGCTACGCGGCGACCGACTTCCGGCGGATGCAGACTTTCGTTGGCGAGGTCCTCCCCGGCTACCGCGAGCGGGTGCACTACGTCTGCCCGCGGCCGGCCGACGTGCCCGAGCTGATGGCGGCCTGGATGCGGATGACCGCGCGGCTGCAGCGTGACGAGGTCGAGCCGATCGTCGCGGCCGCGGCGATCGCGTTCGGCTTCGTCTTCGTCCATCCGTTCGAGGACGGCAACGGGCGCATCCATCGCTTCCTCGTGCACTGGGCGCTCGCGACGCGACGCTTCGGGCCGCCCGGCGTCCTCCTGCCGATCTCCGCGTCGATCGTGCGCGACCGGCCGCAGTACGACGCCGCGCTCACGAGCTTCTCGCGGCCGCGGCTCGACTGCCTCGATTGGCACCTCGACGCCGACGAGCAGCTCGTCGTCGAGGGCGAGACGGCCGATCTGTATCGCTACTTCGACGCCACGGCCCTCGCGGAGTATCTGCAGGATCGCGTGACGGACGCGGTGCGCAGCGACCTGACGGAGGAGCTGCGCTGGATCGCCCTCTACGACAGCGCGCTCGCGGGCGTGCTCGCGGTGGTGGACATGCCCGACCGCCGCGCCTCGCTGCTCGTGCGGCTCTGCCTGCAGAACGGCGGCAGGCTCGCGGCTCGCAGGCGCGCCACGTTCGCGGAGCTGACCGACGCCGAGGTGGAGCGGATGGAGGCGGCGGTCTCCCGCGCCGTCGCCGGCGCCGAGTGAGTCCGCGAGGGGGGTGACCGCGCCCCTTCGCGCACCTGCGCAACTGCCGATTGTGACATCCATTTGACAGCCCGTCGAGCCGGCACCGAGCCGTCGTCGGGAGCAGTGATACCGTCCCGCGTCGAATGATCGCCTCGAGCGCCGACCTCCACGTCCACCGGCCGGTGCCCACCGGCGGGATTGCGCTCGGCTTGATCATCCTCGCGGGGGTCGGGCTGCCAGGGCTCCTGTTCGCACCCTCGGCCCAGACGGCGATCGCCTTCTCGGTGACCACGCTGCTGTCGACGGGCCTCGTGATGCTCTGGCGGATCCGGGTCGAGTGTCACCGCGCTCCGCAGGCGCGCAGCCTGCGGTTCGTGGCCGTGCGCTGGCCGCTGCGGCGGCGCGAGCGCCTGATCCCGTTCGAGGCGATCGCGTCGGTCGAGGTCCAGCGCCATAACGGAGCCGAGGGCGTGGTGGTCGTCCTGCGCGACGGGGAGCGGTGGGGGTTGCCAGGTGGCGGCTCCAGCTCGGCGGCACACCAGGAGACGGTCCGCGTGCTTCGGTCGTGGCTCGCGGACGCGGAGCCGCACCGGGGAACGCTCGAGTAGCGCTCCTCGGCGACGCCCTGTCATCCGCTCGAGCGAGGGTCGAGGGCGCCCACCGCGGGCTGCAGGGTGCGCTGCAGCCGTGTCGTCTCGTAGCCGCGCTCCGCGAGCCGCGCGAGGATCGCGTCGTAGCGGGCCGGCTCCATCGTCGGCGTGCGGGAGAGGATCCAGAGGTAGTCGCGCCCGGGATGACCCACCACCGCGTAGTCGTAGGCCTCGCCCAGCTCGATCACCCAGTAGTCGCCCCAGAACGGCCGGAAGAAGCTCACCTCGAGCTTCGCGTTGGTGCGGGTGTCGACGACGCGGGCGCGCCCGTGGGCCGTTCGCTCCGGGCCGGAGAGCGACTCGTCGCGACAGCTGTTGCGCACGTCGATCTCGCCGTCCTCGCGCAGCGCGTAGGTCGCCTTCGTCGCGGTGCAGCCCTCCTGGAAGCTCTGCGGGAAGCTCGCGATCTCGTACCAGGTGCCGAGGTAGCGCTGCAGGTCGACGCGCTCCACGGCCTGCAGCTCCGGCAGGCCGCGCTGGACGGTGGTGCTGGCGGCACAGCCTGAGAGCCCTGCGCAGAGCGCGAGGGCTGCGATCCGGTTCATGCTGATCTCCGAGGAACGAGGCGCTCCTCCACGAGCGCGCCCCGAAACGTAAGGGCCCGGCGGGTGGCCGCAAGCGCGCAACGCCGGCGCGGGGGGGCCGTTCAGGAGGCGGACGCGCCCGTCCCGGCGTGGAGACATGCCGCGCCGACGGGATGCCGAGGCCCGCACGCCGCGCGCGCCCGCTCACGGCCGCTCGAGCGGCCGGGGCGCGGTGCCGAGCCGGACCCCGGTCGCGACGAGGTCGAGCCACGGCTGCAGCAGCGGTGGCTCGAGCCGGGTGAACGACGTCTCGCTCTCGGAGGCGCCGTTCACGAGGTACTCGTAGTCCGAGCGCAGCAGATAATGTGTCGCGCAGAGCGGACAGCGACGGACACACCAATCGCGCGAGGACGGGTAGGCGGTGAAGACCGGCTCGCCGAGCACCTCGAGGTAGTTCGAGCGCACCGGGACGGTCGTCGGAGCCGGCGCTTCGCCCGTCGGAGGCGAGAACGAGAGCGCGGGCAGGGGGCTGCAGATGAGGCAGCGCATCCAGGCCGGCGCGTCGCCGAGCCCCAGGGTCGCCTCCGCCACGCGCCGACGAAACGCGTCCAACTCGCCCAGCGTCGTGCGCACCGCCGCGAGCACCGCCTCGCGCTCGGGCGCGCGATCCTCCAGCTGGCGCAACGAGCCGACGGCGCCCGGACTGCGGTACCCGAACCGCCAGATCGGCGCCTCGAGCAGGAGCGTCGGCCGCGCGCCCGCGTCGCGCGTGAGCAGCTTGCGCACGTCGAGGCCGCGGAGCTTGTGCTCCTTGCTCGCCGGCTCGAGCCAGAGCCGCGTGTAGTCCGCCCCGACGAGCACGCGCTCGGGCAGCTCGACGGTCAGCAGCGCGGTGCAGCCGCTCCAGCCCTGCGCGAACTGCAGCGCCTCGTAGAGCGCCTCGAGCACGAGCAGGAGCTCGAACGGGTGCTCGAGCGTCGGGTCCGGTGGGCGCGTCGCGCGGGGGTCGATCATGCGGGGAGCAGAGCACGAAGCCGCGACGCGAACCCCTCGCGGCGGCGTTGAGAAGCAGCGCAACTCCACGCGACCCGGCGCCGCTGGAGCCCGCCACCGTCGCCGTGCGAGGATCGCCTCATGAACCGGGCGCTCTCCCTCGCCGCCGTGCTCCTCCTGCTCTCGCCAGCTGCCGCGCAGGCGAAGTGTGCCGCCCCCGGCGCCTTCTTCGCCCCGGAGTCGGGCGCCACGATCCCGGCGAACCCGACGATCTTCTTCTTCTCCTCGACGTGGCGCGCCGAGAAGTCCGAGCTCGCCGTGCTCGACGGCGCCGGCAGGCCGCTGAAGTTCACGAGCACGTCGATCGACGGCGCTCCCGCGCTCGTCGTCCGGCAGCTCCGCGTCGAGGCGACGGCAGGCGAGGTGGTGGTCGAGCTGCGCGACGCGCGCTCCCCGGAGACGCAGCCGCTCCGCGCCCGATACACCCTCGGTCCCGCGACGCCCCGCGCCTCCGGGCGCCCCGTCGAGATCCTCGGCGTCGAAGCCGAGGCCTCGGCCTGGACCTGCTCGTACCAGTCCACGCGGAACCTCACGCCGTCGGTGGTCGCCCCCGCCTATCGCGTGGAGTGGGCGGCGAGCGAGGCCGACTTCCGGGCCGGGAAGAGAGCGACCCTCGTGCTCCCCTTCCGGATGGAGCGCTTCTTCCACTGGGGCGACCAGCCGTTCGTCTCTCCCGCCGCGGGCCAGCTCGAGCTCGGCCACGTGAACTGCACGGGCAAGACCTTCGACTGGAACGGGCCGATCTGGGTGGGGGTCGCAGCGCTCTTCGAGGACGGCACCGAGGACCCACCTGCCGCGACCCCGGTGCGCCTCGAGCCGCCGCCGGTGGCGACGGGCAAGGGCGCGCAGTAGCCGATACACGATTGCGCGGCAGCGCAGGGCCGGCGGGGAGGGGCCGACACGCATGGTTCACGTGATGAGACTTCACGACAGCGTCTCCGGACGCCACTACGAACTCACCCTCGAACAGGCCGCCGGCGCGTGGCTCGCCCGCTGGGTGGTCCGCGATGGCGGCGGCGCGCTCGTCGCGGACGCCGCGAGCGGAGCGCTCACGCGCGGGGACTCGCACGCTGCGTTCCGCGCTGCGAAGGAGCTCATCGAGGACGCGGATCCCGACGTCCAGGGCAACGACTGGGACTTCCAGCCTCCGCTCCCGGAGTGGCTCACACAGTGACGCGAGCCCGATGACCCGGGCCCCCGCGCACCGGCTCGTCGTGGACGCTGACGAAGAACAAAAAGCGAGCGCATGCCCTGGTGAGGGTCGCGGCGCCGAAGCCACGACCGGCCACCGAGCGCGTGCGCGTCGGGCGGGGCGCCTGCCTCGGGGTCGCGCGCGACGCGGGAGCTCCTGCGTATGC
>CAYHCR010000118.1:0-8094 GCA_964354895.1 uncultured Myxococcales bacterium
CGGCGTCCACGCGTCGGCCATCGTGAAGGCGAAGCGCATGGGCGACGAGTGGCTCGCGGATCGCGTCTATTCGGCGGTCCCGGCCGGCGAGTTCGGCAAGGAGCAGACGATCGACATCGGGCCGATGAGCGGCATGTCGAACGTCGCGTTCTGGCTGGAGCGGCGGGGCTGGGAGGTCACCGACGAGATCGGCAAGCACGTGCTCGCCGTGGCGAAGCGCGGCAACCGGACGCTGCTGGACGCGGAGGTCGAGGCGGCGCTGCGGGAGATCGGCGCGCAGCGGACCGGCCGCACGACGAGCGCCCCGCCGAAGGGGGCCCGCGCGAAGGCGGCGCGCCTTCCCACGCGCGGGGCGGGCCGCTAGAAGGACGCTGCGGCGCCGTTCGCCGCGCACGGGGGACCAGAGATGTCGATGGACTTCACGGGCGTAAAGGTCTTCTCCACGACGCTCGCGCGCGATCGCGAGGCGATGGGCGAGACGATCACCAAGTGGCTGCGCGAGAACGCGCGGATGCAGATCGTCGACAAGGTCGTCACGCAGAGCTCCGACAAGGAGTTCCACTGCCTGTCGATCACGCTTTTTTATCGCGAGAAGTAGCCGGAGTATCGCGAGAAGTAGCCGGAGGAAGTCTTGCGCAGCCAGGCCGGAGGCTTCGGGTTCGCAGCGGCCGGTCGGGGCACGAAGCTCCTGCTCGGGCTGACGCTCGGCGCGTCTCTGCTCGCGAGCGTCGCGCTCTGGCAGGAGAGCGGCCGCGCGCTCGTGCTGCACCTGCTCTACACGCCGGCGCGCCTGCTGCTCGGCGAGCTGTGGCAGCCGCTGACCTACGCGCTCCTGCTCCCGATCCAGCTCGCGGGCGGCGGGACGGGCGGCTCGATCCTCTCCTTCCTCTTCACGTGGATCTGGATGTGGATGGTCGGCGGCGCCGTCGAGCAGGCGATCGGCCCGAAGCGGCTCTTCGGCGTGTACTTCGGCTGCGCGGCGCTCGGCGCCCTCGCGGCGCTCGGCGCGACGCTGGCGCTCGGGCGCACCGGCGAGCTCTACACGGGGCCGAGCGTCGGCCTCTCCGCGCTCACGATGGTCTTCGCGCAGCGGTACGCGGATCGCACGATCCTCCTCTTCTTCGTGCTGCCCGTCCGCGGCCCGACGCTGATGGCCGCCTCCTTCGCGATCCTCGGCCTCGCGGCGCTCGTCGCGGGCCCCGTGCAGGTCCTGCCCGAGTTCTTCGCGATGATCGCGGGCGTGCTCTTCGCCTACGGCCTCTTCTCGCCGCGGCGTGCATGGTTGCGGCTGCGGGCCTGGCGGATCGAGCGCCAGTTGCGCGCGCGCAGCCAGCACCTGCGGGTCGTCGACGGCGGGCGGATGACGAAGCTCGAGACGAAGGAGCCGCCGCCCAAGCCCCCGAAGGACTACCTGCACTGACCCGTCGCGAGGTAGCGCCGCACCAGCGCGCGCGCCTCCTCGATCGCGATCGGAAGTGCCAGGCCTCGCGCGAGCCCGGTCGCGATCGCCGCCGCGAGCCGGCAGCCGGTCCCCCGCCGCGTCCCCGGCAGCCGTGTCCCCGGAAAGTCCCGCAGGCCATCGCCGTCGAGCAGGCGGTCGGTCGGCGCGCCGTCGAGGTGCCCGCCCTTGAGCAGCACTGCGCGCGCGCCGCGGGATCGGAGCGCCCGGCCCGCGGCGAGCGACGACTCGGGCGTGCCGGCCTCGGTCAGCCCGGCGAGCCGCGCGGCCTCCGGCGCGTTGGGCGTCAGGAGCGTCGCGCAGCGCAGCAGGTCGTCGTACGCCCGCAGGTCGTCGATCAGCGGCAGGCCCGCGCTCGCCGCGAGCACGGGATCAATCACCCACGGCACGCGGCCGAGGGGGCCATCGTGCAGCTCCGCCAGCAGGCGCGCGTGCTGCGCGGTCGCGAGCATGCCCAGCTTCACGGCCGCGACGGGCTCGTCCTGCAGCAGCGGCTCGAGCTGCCTGCGGAGCTGCTCGATCGGCACCGCCGCGAAGCCGAGCGCCCGCGTCGTCGACTGGAACGTCAGCGCCGTCGCGACGATCAGCGCCCGCCCGGCCGCCGCCGTGATCGCCTCCGCGTCCGCGAGCAGGCCTGCGCCGCCGGAGGGATCGAGCCCGCCGATCGCGAGCACGACGGGGCGATCGGTCACGGAAGCTTCGCGGCGGCGACGAGCGCGCGGAAGATCCCGAGCTGCCAGTCGACCCGGATCATCCGCTCGGGGTGCCACTGCACGCCGACGACGAAGGGCCGGGCTGGATCCTCCACCGCCTCGATCACGCCGTCGGGCGCGCGGGCGGTGACCTGGAGGTCGCGGCCGAGCGCCTTGATCGCCTGGTGGTGGCTCGAGTTGACCCACGCCTCCGCGCCGCCGGTCAGCGTCGCGATCAGCCCCTCGCGCTCGCAATGGATCACGTGCGCCGGCTCGTGCTTCGGCGTCGTCTGCTCGTGCGGGAGCGCGCCCGGGTGCTCGGTCGGGAGGTCCTGCACGAGCGTCCCGCCCCGCACCACGTTCAGCAGCTGCAATCCTGCGCAGATCCCCAGCACCGGCAGCCCGCGTCGCAGCGCCTCCTGCAGGAGCTCCTGCTCGAACGCCGTGCGCGCGGGGTTGGAAGGTCCGCAGGCGGGCCGGCGCCCCTCGCCGTATTGCGCCGGATCGAGGTCGAACGCGCCGCCCGTCACGATCAGCGCGTGAGCGAGGTCGAGGTAGCCCGCCGCGGACGCCCCGAACGCCCCGACGAGCGGCGTCGCGCCAGCCGCGATCACCGCGTCCAGATAGGTGCGCTGCAGGACGTACTTCGGCGGCGTCGAGGCGGGGTCGTAGTCGGAGGTGACGAGGACGCGGACGGAGCTCATGCGCGGCGGGCTTTCTGCGCGCCGGCCGCGAAGGCAGCGGCGAGCGAGGCGAGGGCGGCTTCGGGGTCGGGGGCGCGCAGCCACGCCGAGACGACGGCGGCGGCGTGGGCGCCGGCGGCGGCGACGGCGGCGATGTTCGTGGCGTCGATCCCGGCGATCGCCACGACCGGGACGGGGGAACCGGCGGCGACGTGGTGGAGCGCATCGAGCCCGCGCGGGGCCACCTCGAGCTGCTTGGTGGACGTCGCGAAGATCGGCCCGTAGCCGACGTGATCGGCGCCCGCGGCGGCGGCGGCGCGCGCCTCCGCGAGATCGCGCACCGTCGCGCCGACGAGGCGATCAGGTCCGACGATCGCGCGCGCTGCGTCGGCGGGGAGATCGTCCGCGCCCACGTGGACGCCGTCGGCACCGCCGATCGCCGCGAGATCGGGGCGATCGTTGAGGACGAGCAGCGCGCCGTGCCCGTGGACCAGCGGCGCGGCCGCGCGGAGCGTCGCGACGAGCTCGCGGGCAGAGGCGGCCTTCCAGCGGAGCTGCACGACGCGCGCGCCGCCTCGCGCGGCGATCCCGCAGAGCTGCGCGGGATCGGCGTCGGGCAGGAGCGCGGGATCGACGATCGCGTAGAGGCCGTGGACGCGGGGAGGCATCGGGAGGCGCATCGTAGCCGGCGCTCCCGCGGCTCGTCCCGGATGGCGCATCGTCGCCGGCCGCCCGGCGGCCCGTCCCGGATGGCAGGATGGCGCGCATGAGCCCCCACGATCACTGCGGCTACTGCGGCGTCCGTTTCCCTGACGGCGCCGGCTGGCCTCGCCGCTGCGGCGCCTGCACCCGCCTCAGCTTCCGCAACCCGTTGCCGGTCGCCGTGCTCCTGCAGCCGGTCGACGACGGCCTGCTCTACGTCCGGCGCCTGCTGCCGCCCGTCGGCGGCCTCGCGCTGCCCGGCGGCTTCGTCGATCACGGCGAGAGCTGGCAGCACGCCTGCGCGCGCGAGCTCTTCGAGGAGACGCAGCTGCGGATCGACCCGGCGCTGGTCACGCTCTTCGACGCCCGCAGCGCGCCGGACGGGACGCTGCTCGTCTTCGGCCGCGCGCCGAAGCTCACGGCCGGCGACCTCCCGCCCTTCACGCCGACGAACGAGACCTCCGAGCGGCTCGTGTTCGCGGGCCAGCTGGAGACGGCGTTCCCGCTCCACACGGCGGTGGTGCGCGCCTTCTGGGTGGACGGCCGTTGACGCCGCGGCCTCCGACCGGTATCCGTCACGCCCTCTGGAGGCACGCATGGCCGAGCTGGACCTGAACACCCTCGATCGCCGCATCGCCGAGCGCATGATGAAGAAGGGCCTCCTCTCCGAAAAGGAGTGGGAGAAGCACCTCAAGGGCCTCTCGGATCTCGGCACCTCGAAGGAGCCGAAGTTCGAGGCGGTCACGGCGACGCTCGAGACCGGCGTCCTGCGGCGTTAGGCCGCGCGGAGGCGCTCGTGGGGGAGCAGCCGAAGGATCCGCCGATCAAGGTCACCGATCGGCGCAGCGCGTCGCACGAAGAGCCCGCGCCGGCGGGCGCTGCGGCGACGGCGCGGGAAGCTGTGCAGCAGGGGCCGAGCGGGCCCGACCCGTCGCGCACCGAGGTCGGCGCGCGCGCCGCGGCCCGCACCATCGACTTCACGACCTTCGCCTTCTCGCTCGGCTCGAGCGCGATGATGCACCTCGGCGTCGCGCCCGATCCGACGACCGGCCACGAGGGGCGCGATCTCGCGCTCGCGGCCGAGACGATCGACCTGCTCGCGATGCTGCAGCAGAAGACCCGCGGCAACCTCACGGCCGAGGAGGAGCGCTTCCTCGGCGCGCTGCTGTATGACCTTCGCCTGCGCTACGTGCAGGCGGCCAAGGGCTGATACGGATCGGCGCCTCGCTGAATTCGCCGGCCCCGTCGCGATCGCCGCGCTCGTCGCGTGGCTGCACCCCGGCCTGCTCGCCGGCGAGGTGCCCGCTATCGGCGACCACCCGGTCCATCTGGCACGACTCTACGCGACGCTCGCGCGCCTCACGGCCGGCGGCTCGCCGTTCGGCTGGTGGGACGGGCTCGATCTGGGGCTGCCGCTCCACGCGCTCTATCCGCCCGGCGCGACGCTCCTCTCGGCGCTGCTCGCCACGCTCCCCGGCGTCGATCCCGAGCGGGCGCACGCCTGCACGGTGCTGCTCGCGCGGCTGCTCGTCCCGCTCGGGCTCTACGCCGTCGCGCGGCCGTCGCTCGGTCGGCTCGGCGCGACGGTCCCTGCGCTGCTGTCCGCGCTCGATCGCGGCGGTTGGTACCAGGGCGGCTGGAGCTTCGACGTCGCGTGGGGCGTCTTCGGCTCGTCGCTCTCGCTGGGCCTGCTGCTGCTCGCGACCGCCGCCGCCGCGCCATCGGTGGAGCGGCAGCGCTGGCGCCCCTTGCTCGCCGCGGCGCTGACGGCCGCGGCCCTCGTCACGCACCCGCTCGCGCTGGTGGGCCTCGCGCTGCTGGCGGTCCCGCTCACGCTCGCGCGCGCAGGGCCCGCCCGCGCGGCGGTCACGCTCGCGCCGTTCGCGGCTGGCGTCGGGTTGGCGGCGCCCTGGCTGCTCCCGTTCGTCGTCGACGCGCCCCGCTTTGGCGCCACGTTCGGCGCTGCGTGGGCGCCGCTGGGCGCGCTGCTGTCCGGGCTCGTGACCGGCGCGGCGCTGCGAGAGACGCCCGCCGGCCTCGGAATCGCGGCCCTCGTCGGGCTCGCCGCGGCGGCGACAGTTGCGCGCTTGCGTCTCTTTGCGGTGGGGATCGCCGGCGCGCTCGTCGCGACGATCCTGCTCGCCGCGAGCGACGGGCCGGCCGCGTGGGGCCCATCCGCGATCGCCCGCGCGCTCGAACCGCTGCAGCTCGAGCGCCTCGCCTATCTGCTGAAGGCCGACCTCGCGCTCGCGATCGGCGCCGGGCTCGCCGCACTGCTGCACTACGCGCGCGCGCGTCGGTGGATCGTCGCGGCCCTGGTCGCGGCGCTGCTCGCCCTGCCGCTCGCGTACGGGCTCGCCACCGCACGCCTCGCGCCGCCGAGGCTGGCGTCGCTCGATCAGCGCCCCGAGACGCGCGCCGTCCGGGCGCTCGGGGCGCGCATCGCGCCGGGCACCGGGCGCGCGCTGTTCGTCGGCGCAGACAAGGACGAGCACGCCGGCCTCCTCCTCGCGGAGCGCGGGCTGCCGCTGGCGAAGAGCGGGTTTCTCCCCGTCGAGACGTTCCGCTACGTCGGCGCCGGCCGGAGCCCCGCGCTGCTCGACGCGCTCGGCATCGGTTGGGTGCTCGGCGCCTCCGCGCCGCCCCCGGGCTTCGCGCACGTCGCGACCGACGGCCCGTACCAGCTCCACCGGCGCGTCGGGCCGCTGCCGCCGCGGGTGACAGTCCTGGGTGAAGGTTCCGCAGAGCTGCACGAAGAGGGCCCCGACGCGCGCTCGATCCACGTGACGGGCGCTGGCCCCGGGGCGCGGCTGCGGCTCTCGATCGCGCCCTGGGCCGGCTGGCGCGCGCGGGGTCCCGACGGCGCAGAGCTTCCCATTCGTCGTTGGAGGCCGGGCCCGCCGGTCGAAGGGGAGGAGGTCGGCGCGGTCGCCGGAATGGAGCTGCCGGCCGTCGACGGCGTGACGACGCTGCGGCTCGAGCCGCGGCTCGTCGATCGCGCGGGGTGGGGGATCGCGCTGCTGGCGCTGCTCTCCCTGCTGGCGGCCCAGGCGACGGGCCTCCTCGCCGCGCGCTCCGACTGGACCCTCGCCGCGTTCGGCCGGACGGTCGCGCTCCTCGCCGGCATCACAGCGGCCGTGGGGATCGCCGCCGCCTTCGTGCCGCGCCCGCCGACGCTTCGCGCCCGATGGGCCGACGCGGTGGTGACGATCGACGGTGCCCCCTGCCCGCGTGACGGCGACGCCTTCGTCTGTGGCGAACAGCCCTGGATGCGGGTCGCGCCGCAGCTCGCGCAGGTCGGCTGGCGGAGCTTTCCCTGCGTCTTCGCCCACCCGCAGGCGGGCCGCGTGCTGGCGATCGAGCTGCCGGGGCTCCCCGCCGCCGGGCCACTCGTGCTGGAGGCGGGGCTGCTCGACGGCGCCTCGGCGGGCGGGCTCGGCGGGGCGGTGCAGCTCGACGCGTGGCTCGACGGCGCTCCGGTCGCGGGCCTGCGGCTGCCCGATCGCACCGGCCGCTTCGAGGTGAACCTCGGGGCGGCGAACGGCTCGACCGCGCGACTCCGGCTCGAGCTCACCGCGCCGTCGGACGGCCGTCGCCTCATCTGCCTCGACGTGCACCCGGAGTGAGGCCCGAAGGGCGGCGCCGAAGCGGCGGCTCACGCCTTGTGATGCTGTCTGAGCGACGGCACAACTGCCTGGCCGCTCACGGCTTCGTCGAGAGGATCTCCCAGCCGGCCTTCGTCGCGTGCTCGTGCAGCACTGCGTCCGGGTCCACCGCGACCGGCGTGTGGACGTGCTGCAGGAGCGGCAGATCGTTGCGGCTGTCCGAGTAGAAGTGGCTGTGCTTCACGTGCTCCCAGCCGTGGCCGCGCGCGGCGAGCCAGTCGAGCACGTGGCGGATCTTGCCGGCCTGAAAGCATGGCAAGCCGGCAGCGTCGCCCGTGGGCCGGCCTTCGGCGTCCGTCGCGACCTCTGTCGCGAGCAGGTGCGGCACGCCGAGGTGCGCCGCGATCGGCGCGGTGAGCCAGCGGTTCGTGGCCGTCGCGATGAGCACCTCGTGCCCCGCGTCGAGGTGGGCGTGCAGCCGCGCGAGCACCGGCCGCTTCACGATCGGCGCGATCACCTCCTCGACGAAGCGCGCCCGCAGCGAGAGCGCGTCCGCGTGCGGCAGCGCCGTCACGGTCGAGAGCGCGAAGCGGTAGTAGGCGCCGACCTCGAGCTTGCCGGCCCGGTAGTCCGCGTAGAACGCCTCGTTCGCCGCCTCATAGGCGGCCGGATCGATCCGCCCGATGCGGCCGAGCCACCGGGCCCACTGGTGGTCGGAGTCGCCGTCGATCAGCGTCTCGTCCAAGTCGAAGATCGCGAGGTGCATCGAGCGGACCGTAGCACCCCGGCCCGGGCTGCCGGCGGCGTTGGACCCGCACGCCCCGGGCCGCTAGATTCGCTGCTTCTCTTCTGGGAGGTCGCAGATGACGGGCCGATCCATCCAGGCCGGCCTCGCTTCGGGTGCGCTCGCTTGCGCCGCGGCGGTGGCTTGCCAGCCGTACAACATGGAGGAG
>CAYHCR010000119.1:0-8067 GCA_964354895.1 uncultured Myxococcales bacterium
GCGGACTGCCTCTCCTCCTCGTGCGTCGAGGGCACGTGCCGCGCGCCGAGCTGCTCGGATCGGGTCCGCAACGAGGACGAGACGGGGCCCGACTGCGGCGGCCGCTGCCCCGGCTGCCTCCCCGGCCTCCCCTGCCTCCTCCCGACGGACTGCGTCGAGCAGCTCTGCGGCGCCGACGGGCTCTGCCAGGCGCCGTCCTGCACGGACGGGCGCGCGAACGGCGGCGAGAGCGACCTCGACTGCGGCGGGGCGTGCCCCGGCTGCGTGCTCGGGCAGGACTGCGGCACGAACCGGGACTGCGCGAGCGCGCTCTGTTTTGCGGCCCGCTGCGTGGTCAACACCTGCAGCAGCGGCGTCGCCGACGGCCACGAGACGGACGTGGACTGCGGCGGCGGCTGCGCGGGCTGCCCGGAGGGCGACGCGTGCCTGGTGGGCTCGGACTGCGTCAGCACGCAGTGTCTCGCGGGGCTCTGCGTCGTGCCTCCTGCACACGTTTACGTCGCGAGCGCGAACGGAGACCCCGGCTTCTATGGCTATGAGGTCTCGACCGACACCTGGTCGACGCTCACCAACCCGCCGTCCGTCACGCGCTCGCAGCTCACGACCGACGGCACCGACGTCTTCCTGCTCGGCAGCGACGACGTGATCTACCGATACACGACGGCGACCGGCACGTGGGCCGTCGAGCGGGCCGGCCCGGGCCCGAACGCCGGCTCGCCGATCGGCCTGTTCAAGTGGACGCCCGGCGGGTTCTTTTATCTGAAGGACGGGACCTCCGCTCTCTCCTACGAGGTCGGCGGCGTCTGGAACACGCTCCAGCTGCCCGTCACGGGCTCGAGCGCCGGGACGTTCGATCCCGTCGCCCAGCGGCTCTATGTCCGGGAGTGGAGCTCGCTCGGACTCATCGTCATCGACACCACGATCCCCGCCGTGCTCACCACCTGGCCCAGCCGCGCCGGCGTCGGCGAGAACAGCCGGGCCGGCTCGTACTACGACGGCTTCTTCTACGAGCGCGACATGTCCACGAGCCTGCAGAAGCTCGACGTCGCGACGGGCCTCCTGACCGACACCTTCGTCACGCCTGCCGAGATGCACAGCTCGACGGACGTCGACCCCGCGACCGGCCGGATCTATCTGGGGCCCTACCAGCCGACCGGCACGACCTTCGAGGTCTTCGACGCGGTGACGGGCACGATCAGCACGCTGCGCCCGCTGCCGGCGCCGGTCGCGAACCACTCGAGCGTGGTCTTCACGGGGTTCTGAGGGTCTGCCGGGAGGTGTTCGGGGAGGGGTCGCCGCGAGCCCGGCAGGCCGGAGAAAAAGTAAGATAGGATTGACACTTGAGGACCTTTGGTCAAATCTAACTGACACCATGTCCCGGACCCTCACCCCGCCGTCCCCTGCGGTCGACCGGCTCCTGCGTGGCTTGGGGGAGAACCTCCGCTTGGCCAGGCTCCGGCGCGGCCTCTCCGCGGCGCTGCTCTCCGAGCGTGCCGGGATGTCGCGACCGACGCTCCACGCGATCGAGCGGGGCGCGCCGCAGGTCAGCCTCGGGGCCTACGCCAACCTCCTCCACTCGCTTGGGCTCGAGCAGGACCTCGCGTCGGTGGCGCGCGATGACGAGCTCGGCCAGAAGCTCCGGGATGCCGGCCTGAAGCGGGGGCGGAGAGCGCCGCGGCGCACGGCCCTCAAGCCTCATGGCTCCTGAGCGGCGCACGGTGGAGGTCTGCGGCGACTGGGACGGCCTCGCTGTCCCGACGTTGGTGGGGCGCCTCCACTCCACGCTCCTGCGGGGCAAGGAGCTCTTCTCCTTCGAGTATGACGCCGGCTGGCTCGCGTCCGGCCGCGGGCAGAGCCTCGACCCGGCGCTCCGCCTCCACCACGGGCCGCAACACCCCGCGAAGGGGAAGGAGAGCTTCGGCCTCTTCCTCGACTCGTCACCGGATCGCTGGGGGCGGGTGCTCCTCCGGCGCCGCGAGGCGATGCTCGCGCGCGAGACGGGCCGGGCGGAGCGGACTCTCACGGAGCTCGACTACCTGCTCGGCGTGTTCGACGGGCACCGGATCGGCGGGCTCCGGTTCCGGCTCGATGGCGGGCCGTTCCTCGACGACGACGCAAAGCTGGCCTCGCCCCCGTGGACCTCGCTGCGCGCGCTCGAGCAGGCGAGCCTCCAGCTGGAGCGGGCGAAGGACGACCGGGCGCCCGCGGTCGCGAAGTGGCTCCGCATGCTCGTCGCCCCGGGCCGCTCCCTCGGTGGCGCCCGTCCCAAGGCCAGCGTGGTCGACGAGACGGGAGCCCTCTGGATCGCGAAGTTCCCCTCGGCGAGCGACGCCCACGACGTCGGTGCCTGGGAGAGCGTCGTGTGCGACCTCGCCCGCGCAGCCGGAGTGGCCACCGCACAGGCGCGCGTCCTCCGGCTCGGCAGCAGCCAGCACACGTTCCTGTCGAGACGGTTCGACCGGACGGACACCCACGCCCGGATTCACTTCGCCTCGGGCATGACCCTGCTGGAGCGGAGCGACGGCGAGGAGGGGGCGAGCTACCTCGAGCTCGCCCGGGTCCTCCGTCAGCAGGGGGCGCATCCCGCCCGGGACCTTGAACAACTCTGGCGGCGGATCGCCTTCTTCGTCTGCGTCTCGAACGTGGACGACCACCTCCGCAACCACGGCTTTCTCCTGCAGCCGAGCGGATGGGCGCTCGCCCCCGCCTACGATATGAACCCCGTGGCCACGGGCGACGGGCTCACGCTGAACGTCTCGGAGACGGACAACGCCCAGGATCTGGAGCTGGTGAGGAGCGTGGCCCCTCAGTTCCGCGTCTCCGGCCCCAGATCCGCCACGATCCTCGCCGAGGTCACGAGCGCGGTGCGGGGCTGGCGGCGCCTCGCCAAGCAGGCAGGCCTGTCGCGCGGCGAGCAGGATCGCATGGCCCCGGCGTTCCGCCTGGCCGATGCGGGGCCGTGACTCGAGGAACTCCCCACCTCGTGGCAGCAGACATTCCCACCGGCCACCGCCGCGCGTCAGACGAAGATCAGGTCGTAGCCGAGCCGCAGCAGGCCGAAGGGCTGGCCCGTCGGCAGCAGCGTCAGCAGGAGCATCGCCGCGCCGTGCAGGCCGAGCGCGGCCATCGGGCCCTCGAACTTCGAGGTGACCCACGTCATCACCGCCGCGAAGAGGCCCCACCAGCACCAGAAGCCGACCACCGCGCCGAGCGTGGCGGTCCCGCCGAGGATCGCGCCGCCCGAGAAGAGCAGGCCCGCGACGGCCCAGAGGGCGAGGACGGTGATGTTCACGGCGTTGCGGAAGGCGTTCATGTGCGGCTCCTGCGTGGGTGGGACGGCGTCGTGCCGTCCGCTCTCCACCCAGAGAGGATCGCTCGGGGCTGCCATTTCTCCGAGTCACTTGTCGTTCGTCGTTCGATAAGCTGCAGTGCATGATCACCCTGCAGCGGATCGAGGGCTTCTACTGGGTCGCAAGAGAGGGCGGCTTCGCGCGCGCGGCGCGGGCGTTCCCCTACCCGATCACCCAGCCAGGCGTGCACCTGCAGGTGCGGCGGCTCGAGGAGGAGCTCGGCGCGAAGCTCTTCGCGCGCGTCGGCAAGGACCGCATGGCGCTCAGCTCTGCGGGCCGGCGGCTCTTCGACGCGGTGGCGCCCCTCTACGAGCGCCTGCGGCACGTCGAGCGCGAGCTGCGGGACGGGTCGCTCGGCGGGACGTTGCGGATCCAGGCGGCGGGCTTCGCGCTGCGGCACGTCGCGCCGCCGTGGCTGGCGCGCATCGCGAAGGCGCACCCCAACGTCGCGCTCCAGCTGCAGGAGGTCGGCACGCCGGAGCTCGGGCCCCTGCGGCAGGGCGACGCGGAGCTGCTGATCGACTGGCTCGATCCGGTGCCGCGGGATCTGCAGGCGCACCCGCTCGCCGAGGTGCGCGCGTGGATCGTGGCGCCTGCAATGATGTCCCGCACGACGCCGCGGCTGCCCGCGCTGCGGGACGAGCCCTTCATCGCCTACGGCACCGACGCGCGGCTCGCAGCGCTGCAGCGGGCGGCGCTCGCCGAGCACGGGATCGTGCCCAACGTCGCGCTCGCCGCGGACTCCTCGGACACGATCGTCGCCTTCGTCGCCGCGGGCCTCGGCTGGTCGCTCGTGCCGTCGGCCGATCCGAAGGGTCCGCGCGTGGCGGGCGTGCGCGCCGCGCCGCTGCAGCGACCGGCGGTCCGCTTCACGATCTCCGCGTTCTGCCGCGCGGGAGGGCCGCCCGATCCGCTCGTCGCGGCGGCCCTCGCGCTCGTTCAGCCCTGATCCGGCACGCAGGCGCACGCGTTCGCGTCGCAGACGAAGCCCGGCTGGCAACCGCCGCAGTTGATCGGACACTCGCAGGCGCAGCTCTCCGTATTGCAGAACTGCGCACCGACGCAGGCGCCGCCGCAGTCGGCCCGGCCGTCGCCCGGCGTGCTGTCGGGGCAGACGCAGCCGCAGCTCGTGCTGTCGCAGGCAAACGGGGCCGCGCAGGCGCCGCCGCAGTCCGGAGCGCAGTCGCAGCCGCAGGTGCCCGGGTTGCAGACCGTGTTCCCGCCGCAGAGGCCGCCGCAGAGCGGCGCGCACTCGCAGGCGCAGACGGCCGGGTCGCGGTCGCAGAGCTGTCCGACGCCGCAGCCGCCGACGCCGCAGTCGGCCGCGCACTCGCACGTGTTGGTCTGCTCGTTGCGCACGAGCGGCGCGCTGCAGACGACCGGCGGCACGGCCGGCGTGAAGATCCGGTAGCTCACGGTGACGACGTCGCCGAGGTCCGGCCGGAAGGTCGCGCCGTGGAAGTAGATCGTGTTCGCGGCCGGGTCGTAGTCGAAGCCCTCGAGCGTGCTGCGCGGCACGATCTGCGTGACCGCCTGCCCCTGGCGCGTGAGTCCGACCTTGAGCGTCGAGGAGATCGGCGTGTCGGTCAGGATGAACTGGCTCGCCGCGCCGGAGACGGCGTTGATGATGTCGGTCAGCACCGCGCCCGGGTCGACGTCGCAGGTCCGATAGAAAGTTCCGCCGGTCGCCGCGATCACCTCGTAGTAGCCGCGGCCGTCCTCGTTGTCGGCGCAGAACGGGGCCTGGATCGGGATGATCTGGCCGAAGGCGATGCCCGACTCGCCGAGGATACGCGTGATGTACGGCGCGGCGATCGCGGCGATCGTCGCCTGCTGGGCCGCGTTGGGCACCGTGCGCGTGCCGTCGTTCTGGCCGGTCGCGGGGAGGACCGGGCTGCAGGAGTTCCGGCGCTCCACCTCCTGGGCGTGCTCGTCGGAGATGTAGAAGACGACGAGCTTCACGCCGGGACGCAGCTTGGTCCCGCTCTCCGCCGCGCCGACCGCCGTGCGCGGCAGCGCCTTCGTGATCGCGTTGTCGATCGCGGTGAGGCCCCACTCGCAGCCGTCGTTGCCGGCCGTGTTGTTGAGATCCGCGATGAAGGTCGCCTGCACCCGCGTGAAGCCGGAGCGCAGGTCTCCGCCATTGCCGGCGCCCTGCACGCGATCGTTCTCGTGGTGCGGCACGACGCCCATGCGGAAGTCGACGCCGTTGTTCTGCAGCGCCGTGAAGATCGTGCCGGAGGCCGTCGCGATCGCGCCGCGGTCGTTGTCGGTCGAGCCCGAGACGTCGGCCATCCAGAGGAAGTCGGCGGCCGGCAGCGAGGTGACGGGGAACGGATCGCAGCCGAGGTCCTCGCCGGCCCACGCCTTCGCGAGCGTCGAGCCGTTGGAGAGATCATCCAGCTCGAAGCGGGCCGCGCGCAGCGGGTCGTCGTGAAGCGTTGCGTCTGCGAGCGCGCCGGAGAGCAGCAGCCGCGGCGACGCGCCGTCGTTGCGGACCTGCACGAGGAACTTCAGCGTGAAGTTCGTCGCGCTCGCGCCGCCCGCGGCCGGCAGCCCGGCCCACGCGGCGGGCGCGCTGCCGTCGAGGACCGCGAGGACCCGCGCGCGCATCGTCGAGGGATCGATCGCGGGCGCCGCGGTGATCGTCACGTTGATCTGCACCACGGTCGAGAAGCCGTCGTGGCTCGCGACGGTGCGCCCGTTGTTGCGGACGACGACCCCGCTCGCGCCGAGCGCGCCTGCGCCGCCGGTGAGCCGAGCGAGCAGCGCCTGCGCCTGGGCGAAGGCGTCCACGCCCGCGATCGGCGGCGTGACGTTGGCGGCGAACCCGGCCGGGCCATTGAGCAGATCGTCGAACGCGGCGCCCGTCGTGCCGGCGGGCCCCGTGAAGGGCGCGAAGGCCCAGTTCGACTCGAGCGCGACGGTGAAGTCGGGGACCGGCTCATTGCGGAACTGCACGACGCGGAGGTTCTGCGGAGAACACACGGCATCGACGCCGGAGCGCACCTGCGGATCGGGATCGAGCGGATCGAGGGGGTTCGTCCCGGCGGAGACCTCGACGAGATCCGAGAGCGTGTCGCCGTCCGTGTCGACGAGGAAGGGGCTCGTGCCGAGCAGCGCCTCGAGGCCGTCGAGCAGCCCGTCCCCGTCCATGTCGGCGACGAGCGGGTCGGTGCCGGCGAGCAGCTCTGCGGCGTCGGAGGCGCCGTCCGCGTCGGTGTCGAAGCGGCGCGGGTCGGTCTCGCCGGGATCGACCGTGCCGTTGCGATTCAGATCTTCCGCGCCGTCGAGCAGCCCGTCGCCGTCCATGTCCGCGAGGAGCGGATCGGTCTCGAAGAGATCGACCACGCCGTTCTGGTTCTGATCTTCCTGACCGTCGAGCAGCCCGTCGCCGTCCGTGTCGGGCAGCAGCGGGTTGGTGCCGTGCGCGAGCTCCGTGGGGTCCGAGAGCCCGTCGCCGTCGGTGTCGAAGAGGCCGCCATTCGTCTCGCCGGGGCTCAGGAGGCAGTCGCCGTTGCCGTCCTCCTGCGCGTCGGTGAGGCCGTCGCCGTCGGTGTCGAGCGCGCGGGGGTTGAGCTCCCCCGGCACCCAGCGGCCGTCCGCGCCGAGGTCCTCGCAGCCGTCGCTGCGGCCGTCGCCGTCGGTGTCCGCGAGCGTCGGGTCGGTCGTGGTGGTGTCGTCCGCGTCGATCGGCACGTTCGCGCAAGCGCTGCCGGGCTGGGCGCCGAGCGCGCCCGCCTCGAGGCCGTCGAGCAGGCCGTCGCCATCGGTGTCGGGATTGCGGGGGTCCGTCACGGCGCCGCCGGCCCAGGTACGGGACAGCTCTGCAGGATCCGTCAGGCCGTCGCAGTCGGAGTCGGAGTCGGACGGATCGGTCTCGCCGGGATCGAGCTGGCAGTTCCGATCGGCGTCCTCGTCACCGTCCAGGATCCCGTCGCCGTCGGAGTCGACGCTGCGCGGGTTCGGCTCGCCGGCGTCGACGCGGCCGTTGCCGTTTCGATCCTCGCAGCCGTCCGGCAGCCCGTCGCGATCGGTGTCGAACCAGAGCGGATCGGTCTCGTTCGCGTCGAACAGGCCGTCGTGATCGGCGTCTTCGATGCCGTCCGAGAGGCCGTCGTTGTCGGTGTCGGCGTCGAGCAGGTCGCGCTCGCCCGGCGTGTAGCGGCCGTCGGCGTTCGCGTCCTCGACCCCGTCCGGCAGGCCATCTGCATCACTGTCCGGGTTCGCAGGATCGGCCTCACCGGCGTCGAGGCGACCGTCGTGATCGAGGTCCTCGACGCCGTCCGGCAGGCCGTCGCCGTCGCTGTCGGGACGTGAAGGATCGGTCGTCGTCGAGGCGTCCTGGTCGGCGAAGAAGCGCGCGCAGCCGGCGAAGGCCACGGTGCGGCCGGCCTCGAGCCCGTCGGGCAGGCCGTCGCGATCGCTGTCCGCGTTCGCAGGATCGGTGCCGAACGACGCCTCCTCGGCGTCCGCGAGGCCGTCGCAGTCGAAGTCGAGATCGAGGCGCGTCGGATCGGGGCAGCCGGGCACGCCGAAGCAGTCGGGATCGACGCAGCCCGCGAGCCCGTCGCCGTCGAGGTCCTGGCCGGGCACGCAGCTCTCGGCGGGCGCGCCGCCGGTGCCGCCCTGCCCGTTGCCGCCCGCGCCGTTGCCGCCTGCGCCGCCCGCGCCGTTGCCGCCCGCGCCGTTGCCGCCCGCGCCGTTGCCGCCCGCG